>NZ_LUFI01000033.1:0-73484 GCF_005281675.1 Sphingobium sp. MP9-4
GGCGACACCGCCATATCCGGCCTCCGGTTCCGCTTCGCTCCACCTCCGTCCGGATATGGCGGCGATGAGCTTAATGCACTAACAAACCAATCGGTCCACTCGGTGGGGGCAGATCAAGATGCGCTGGTTTCTATCGCAGGAAGCCGCTGGCGAAGCGGGTTTCGACGACCTGGTTGCGATGACCCAAGTAAAGCTGCCGGCGCGCGCGAAGCTCGAACTGGCACGCAATTACTGGGACGAGATGTGGCGCGGGAATGCGAAGGGTATGCATGGGCCGATGCTGGGCCAACTGGTCGATATCCTCGAGCTCGACGCGCGTATCGAGAACACTGTCTGGGAAAGTTTGGCGCTCGCCAATGCCATGACGGCCATGGCGACCTCGCGCTATTTTGCCTGGCACAGCGTGGGCGCCCTGGGCGTGATCGAGCTCACCGCGCCAGATCGCTCGGCGCACACCGCCAGAGGATTGAGGCGGATCGGTCTGTCCGGATCTGAACGACGTTATTTCGATCTGCATGCTGTGCTCGACATTAAGCACAGCCGTGACTGGAATGATGAGGCGATCCGCCCGCTGGTGGCGGAGGATCCCCGTCGCGCAACTGCTATGGCGGAAGGAGCGCTGATCCGCTTGCGATGCGGCGAACGTTGCTTTGACCGTTATCGCGGCCATTTCGGATTGGAATGAGTGATGAACAACCGCATCCTGCTGGTCGAGGACGACCCTGCTGTTGCCACCGTTATCGCCGACATATTGGAGGGCGCCGACTATGTGGTAGACGGGCCTTATCAAACGCTTGTCGACGGTATCGCTGCCGTCGCTGACGATATGCCGTCCGCCGCTGTTCTGGACATCCGGTTGCGGGACGGCGACGTCGGCCTTTTGGCAGATGATCTTGATTTGTACGACATTCCCTATGTTTTCTGTTCAGGTGCACAGGACTTCGCGATGATGCGCAGGCATCCTGCCGCGCCCCTGATCCTCAAGCCTGCGCTTTCCACCGAACTCGTGCGCACGCTGCGAAATATGCTGCACTGAGGGCTGTCATCCGGATACGCCCAACGTGAAGGAACGCGTGGTTGCGGAGAAAGCGTCGCGTCTCGCCATTCGCACCTTGCTGTCGGTTTCTCGTCGCGGCAATGGCAGGAAATGGCGTCGGCTAGTGCGCGCGATTTTGGATCGGTTATCCGATAGCAGAATTCTCGGACCGATAGATAATCGGTACAGGATCGCGCACAGCCCTACGGCTCTTTTTGAGCTAGAGAACTTGCCATCCGAATCGATCGCGCCGCTGTAGAGGATCGCGTCGGATAATGGTCGCAAGAAATGAGCCGCCGCCATTTTCAGGCGCCGACCCATTCCGTATTGCCGGCTGATCAGGCTGCGAGCAGATTCACAGCCGTAGGCTTTGCGGCGGGCAGCCCGTCTGTCTTCGCCTGGGCAAGCAATTCTTCCTTGCGTGTGGACATCATGTCACGGAGTGCCACAAGATCGACGTCCGTCTTCCGGCATTGAGCGAACATGCCCTCCGACGGCATCTCCTCCTCGTGAACATGATGCTTGATCTCCTCTGACAGCACCTTCACCTTCGCGTCGTAGAAAGCGTCATCAGGCGATCCGGCCTCAATGTCATTGATCAGCACCTTGGCACCATCATGTTCGACATAGGCTTCGTCGAGCGTGTCATCCTCGATCAACCCGCGGAAAGCGGGGTAGAAGATTTCTTCCTCGATGAGCGTGTGGATTTTGAGCTCGACGCAAATCTCGTGCGCCAGCGCCTGCTTGCGGTCTGCGGATTTCGCGCCCTCGAACTTCTCGAACAGATCCTCGACCTTGCGATGGTCGGCCTTCAACAGGGCGATCGCATCGGTGAATTGCGGCTCGGCCATCCTAATTCTCCTATGGGGTGATGGCCAATGAAGCTGTCGGCACCAACTATGGTTCCTCGCTAACGACTCGCAAAAAGGAAGTAGGCCGGGAGTATGGAGCCATCCACATCTGCTTACTCGCCCGTCTGGTTATGAGGGGCTGCTACAGCCTTGGATTCCGGCGATTCCCGTTGGCGCAGAAAAATGGATAGAAGCACCAGAACTGCAGTCGAGAGAAATTCGCTTTGCCAGTTTTGGAAGGATTCAAACCAAAGCTGAGGATCGCCGAGATAGGCTATCGTTGTCAGCGGCTGTTCCCCATGTGCTATTGCATCCTGCGCTGCCACCCTGGCACTTTGGCTCCAATGGATGACGAAAGAGATGACGAAAAGGGCGGCCAGAGCCAGGCCGAGCGATTGCGCATAGAGAGCGCGCCAGATTGGCCCCCATCGCAGGATTTTCGGTGCACCGGGCTTGCTCGCCTGGAGATCGAGGTCTGCGTCTCGCGGCGGGCCGTCCGGGTCCTTGGATTCGGCCGAACCGCGCTGGATGAGGAAAGCTGTCAGCACCACATAGGCTGACATCTGAAGGAACTCGCTCTCCCAATTTTCAAAGACACTGGAGAGAAATTCGGGGCTGAAGCTGTAGGCGCTGAGCGAAAGCGCCTGTTCGCCATGGCGGTGCGCATCTTCGACCTGAACATGCCAGCCCGCGATCCATTGCCCGACAATGCTCGCTCCAAACAACAACAGCAGCACGAGCGTCAGTCCGTTGTTCCGCACCATGACCATCTTCCAATCCTCATGATCCTGTGGCTGACGGCTTCCTGGCTTTCGGTCCGTCGGTAAAGAATGCCACGTGACACTCCGTGGGCAGCAGTCCGGGGTTGAATGGACACGCCTGCGCCGGCCCGCGGCGCCTTGCCTGCGGACCGGCAGGGGCTATCAGATGATCGCGCCGACGCTGGTTGCGGCGCTGTTGCGCTCGATAAATTGGTAGGCGGCTTCCGCGACATCCTGCCAGCCCGGTTCATTGCAAATATAGTGGCTGCGACCGGCGAAGGGCAGAAACTCGGTCAGGCTCGCGGCATCCGTGTACGCCTTGAAATTCTTCTCGGTGAGGTGCGCAGGGATGATCTGATCCTCTTCACCACCAATCAGAAGAAGTGGTGCGTGGGGTGCATCGAGATCGATTCTGCCATCCTCACCCATGCAATCGCGCAGCACATTGCGGCTGTCATGCGTAGCCGTTGCCTCGAACTCGGCTGCAGCCTCGGCTTCGCTGAGCGTGTTGGCGAAGGCGCGATGGAAGGTTTTTTCATCCATAAGCACAGGCGCATTGCCCTTCAGGGGGTTTGCGATGATCGCGGCGTTCTTGATGAAGCCCCAGTCAAGATCGATCATCGCGTTAGGCGCGACCGAATTGATCGCAACGCCGCTCGACAGCAATCCGCGACTGAGCAGGATCTGGGTGATGAGCCCACCGACCGAATGACCGATCATGATCGGCAGGTCGTAACGCCGCACTTGGGCCTCGATCGCTTCGATCACCTCATGAAGGTGGAGATCGCCCAGGCCTTCAGGCGGGCTCTCACGCAGATCGACTGGGTTTCCCGCATGAAGCGGCCAGGCCGGGGCCACGCAATCATAGCCCTTCTCGGTAAAATAACTGGTCCATTTCTGCCAACTGACAGGATTTTGAAACATGCCATGGACGAATATTATGGTCTTCATGGAACACTCCTCGACTGGTGGGGATGGCCGAGCGAACGGCTCACGCCACTGTCCGTTCCAGCAGCCCAAGGCAGGATATTTACACCAGAAAAGGCTTGCGGGGCCATTTGTGGCGCGGCCCAGCGCATAGCGCGGTGCCAAAACTGATCTCTATCAATAAGATTTATGCTGCCGGTCATGGGGCTATTGTCGAGACCGTCGCGTTGAGGGATGGCGAGACCGAGGATCGCCTTTGATGCGCCCATACATGCTGGCGCAGCCTATTTTCCCATGTCCAAGGAGCTATGCCCATGAGCCATGCGACAGACGATGCCCCTGCGGCCACTGCAAAGTCGAGCGAGCAGAAGAAAGAGGCCGCAACCGCCGTTGAGGGGGCGGGCCATGAAAGCCTCATCGGCAAGTCCGTGACCATCAACCGCCCTCGCACCGAACTTTTTGCCTATTGGCGCGACTTCAGCCAGCTGCCCAGCTTCATGGATAATGTGGAGCGCGTGGACATTCTGGCCGCTGAACGCTCCCACTGGGTGGTGAAGGCGCCGGCGGGAAAGACCGTCGAATGGGATGCCGTGATCACAGAAGAGATAGACGGTGAACTGATCGCCTGGACTTCTGTCGAAGGCGCTGACGTCCCCAATAGCGGCCGGATCGAATTTCGCGACGCAGGCGAACGCGGCACCATCGTCACGGCCACCATCACCTATGATCCGCCCGCCGGGTTCATCGGCAAAATCGTCGCCAAGATGTTCCAGCGTGAACCGGCCATCCAGGCGCGACGCGATCTGCGGCGTTTCAAGCAGCTTATGGAAACCGGTGAGGTCGCCACTGCCGCCCGCACCGCCCAGCAATTTGCCGAGGAGAAGAACTGATGCGCGCGCTCACCTGGCGCGGCAAGCATGAAGTCCGCGTCGACACCGTCGACGACCCTGAAATCCTTAATCCGCGCGATGCCATCATCAAGATCACCTCGACCGCCATCTGCGGTTCCGACCTGCACCTTTATGATGGCTACATCCCGACCATGAAAGCGGGCGACATCCTTGGCCATGAGTTCATGGGCGAGGTGGTCGAGACCGGAGCAAAATCGACGTTGAAGAAGGGGCAGCGGGTCGTCGTGCCTTTCACCATCGCATGCGGGAACTGCTACCATTGCGGCAAGCATCAATATTCCGCATGCGATAACGGCAATCCCGCCGACAATCAGGATATTGGCCAGGAAATGTATGGCCAGCCAATGTCCGGCCTGTTCGGTTATAGCCATCTGACCGGCGGCTATGCGGGGGGGCAGGCCGAATATGTCCGCGTGCCCTTTTCCGACGTCGGGCCGATCGTCGTTCCCGATGGGCTGGAGGA
Organism: Sphingobium sp. MP9-4; assembly: GCF_005281675.1. Taxonomy (NCBI): domain Bacteria; kingdom Pseudomonadati; phylum Pseudomonadota; class Alphaproteobacteria; order Sphingomonadales; family Sphingobiaceae; genus Sphingobium; species Sphingobium sp. MP9-4. The sequence continues at coordinate 4,950 of NZ_LUFI01000033.1, forward strand.
TGACCAGGTCCTTTTCCTCTCGGATATTCTCCCCACCGGCTGGCAGGCGGCCGAATTTGCAGATATCGAGCCGGGCGACACCGTCGCGGTCTGGGGCTGCGGACCGGTCGGCCTTTTTGCGGTTCAGTCCGCCTTCCTGATGGGCGCGCAGCGGGTGGTCGCGATCGACCATTTTCCTCATCGCCTTGAGCTGGCGAAGCGCTTCGGCGCGGAAACCATCAATTATGAAGAATCGAAGACCTATGAGGCGCTGATGGAGATGACTGGCGGCATCGGTCCCGACGCAGTCATCGACGCCGTTGGCCTCGAAGCGCACGGCTTCTTTCTTGACAATGTAGTCGATCAGATCAAGGCGTCGATGTTCCTTGGCACCGACAGAACCCATTCGATCCGACAGGCAATCCATGCCTGCCGCAAAGGTGGACGCGTCTCCATGCCGGCAGTTTATGGCGGCTTTGTCGATAAATTCCCACTGGGCGCCTTCATGGAGAAGGGGCTGACGCTCAAGACCGGCCAGACCAGCGTCCAGCATTATATGCCCGCGCTTCTGAACGCGATCGTCGAAGGGAAGATCGATACGACCTTCCTCATCTCGCACCGCATGGGGCTGGAGGATGCGCCCAAGGGCTACAAGATGTTCCACGACCAGCAGAATGAGGTGACCAAGATCGTGCTGAAGCCCGGCCTTGATCGCGTCGCTGCGTGAGGAGAAAAGACATGGCTGACAAATTCGCAATCATCACCGGCGCATCGAGCGGGATTGGCGCTGAATTGGCAAAACTGGCGGCCGCAGATGGCTATGATCTCCTCGTCGTTGCCGACACGCCCTTTGCCGATGCCTGGGCTGGACTCGCAAGCTTGGGCGTTGCGGTCGATACGCTGGAGGTGGACCTTTCGACCGTCCAGGGTGTCGATCAGTTGCTCGATCGCGCCGACGGGCGACAGGTCGACTTGCTCTGCGCCAATGCGGGGCATGGCCTTGGACATGCGTTTCTCGACCAGCAACTGTCCGATTGGCGCCATGTCATCGACACCAACATCACCGGCACCATCTACCTTCTTCACAAGGTGCTCGGCCAGATGGTGGCGCGCGATTCGGGAAAGATTCTGGTCACCGGCTCGATCGCCGGTTTCATTCCCGGCAGCTTCAACGCGGTCTACAACGGCACCAAGGCTTTCATCGACAATTTCACCGAAGCGCTGCGCAATGAACTGAAGGATCATAAAGGCGTCACGCTGACGACGCTGATGCCCGGCGTGACCGACACGGAATTTTTCGACCGCGCTGGCCTGGGCGCCGACACTGCGGTGGGTGCCGACGATAACAAGGCCGATCCGGCCAAGGTTGCAAAGGATGGCTGGGACGCGCTCCTGGCCGGAAAGGACCATATCGTTTCGGGCTTCTCGAACAAGCTGCAGGTCGCAGCAGCGGGTCTAGTTCCACAATCAATATTGGCTGAGCAGCATCGTAAGATGGCTGAGCCCCGCAGTGCGCAATAGGAGGTCAGGATGTGCAAAGATACCGGTAGGGTAGCACGAGGGCCCCTGGGCGATGCTCGTCCAGACCATGAGGCTGACGATGATCGGCCTAAGGGGAAGCCATCCGAAGACGTCGAGGACCGACCCAATGTCGGCACAGTAACACCCGAGGACTATCCGGCCGAGGATCGCGACAGCGCGCGCCCGGATTGAGATGTTTCAAACTATCGCCGGAGGCCCGATGAACAACCCAATCCCCTATACGCCCGACGTCGAACGCATTGACCAGGATGAGGCGGACGTAAATGCCGAACTGGCGGACACTTTCCGCCAGATCATCGAGACCACATATCGTGATCTGGGCCACGGGTTTCGCGGCGTCCATGCCAAGAGCCATGCCCTCCTTCAAGCGCGCGTTCGCGTGCTTGAAGGATTGCCGCCTCACTACGCGCAGGGCGTTTTTACCGAGCCGAAGAGCTTTGATGCTTTGGTAAGAATATCCACCGGTGCTGGCGACATATTGCCTGACAGCGTCTCATTGATCCGTGGCTTTGCAATCAAGCTCGTCGGCGTCGAAGGCGAGCGGCTGGCAGGGAGCGAAGGCGACAGTACGCAGGATTTCCTGTTCGCCAATGGTGTTGCCTTTCCGACCCCGGGTCCAAAGAAGTTCCTCGCGAACCTGAAGCTGCTCGCCAAGACCACCGACAAGGTCGAAGGACTCAAAAAGGCAGTATCTGCCGTCTTTCGAACGGCCGAGAAGGGCGTCGAAGCACTGGGCGGCGAGAGCGCCTTGCTCGAACAGCTTGGCGGCCATCGCCACACCCACCCCCTTGGCGAGAGCTTCTTCACCCAGGCGCCGATCCGTTATGGCGACTATATCGCCAAACTTGGCGTGGTCCCGCTCTCAGAGAATTTCAAGGCGCTCGAAGGCCAGGAAATCGACATCGCCGGTCGTGACGATGCGCTGCGCGAAGAGATTGCCACCCTACTGGCGGCGCAAGGCGGTGAATGGGAAATATGCGTTCAGCTTGCCCGTGATCTTGCTGCCAATCCGATCGAGGATGCGTCGGTTGCCTGGCCTGAAGAGGACAATCCCTATGTTGCGGTCGCGGTCATCAGCATTGCGCCACAGCCGAGCTGGACCTGGGACAGAGCGCGGGTGCTCGACGATCAGACAGCGTTCAATCCTTGGCATGGGATCGAGGCGCATCGTCCGCTGGGCGCGGTGATGCGCGCACGTAAGGTCGCTTATGCTGCTTCGTCCGAGTTGCGCGGACGGCTCAACGGTTGCCCGCTCCATCAGCCGTCGAACGCAGACCTCCCCGCATGAACTGAAGCCGATAGGGCGAAAATGACCACGCACTTACAGCCATAATCTGCAAACAGGAGAAGATCATGTCTCTCAAGGCGCTGGCGATAAACTGTACGTTGAAGGCCCATGCGAACGAGCAAAGTTCAACCGATGCAATGATTGCCGTCCTCGAAAAGGCCTTTGCAGATGTGCAGGTCGAGGTGACCGAAACAGTCCGTGTTGCGGCGCTCGACATCAAGCCGGGCGTTACATCTGACGAGGGGGAAGGTGACGAATGGCCCGCCCTGCGATCGAAGATACTGGCTCATGACATTTTGATTTTCGGTGGTCCGATCTGGATGGGCCAAGTTGGCAGCGTCGCCAAGCGCGTGCTGGAGCGGATGGATGCTTTCTTGTCCGAAACTGACGAGCAGGGCCGCATGCCAAGCTATGGAAAGGTCGCTGTGGCTGCGATCGTTGGCAACGAAGACGGCGCCCATTTTTCATCCGCTCAGCTGTTTCAGGCCCTGAACGACGTCGGATGGACGATCCCGGCTGTGGCCGCATGCTATTGGGTGGGGGAAGCAATGGGATCGACGGACTTTAAGGATCTGGACGAAACGCCAAAGATGGTCACCAAGACCGCGAAGATGGTGGCGGGCAATGCCGCGCATCTTGCGGGCCTCCTGAAAGCCAGTTCTTATCCATGATGATGCGTGACGCTTTAACACGCGATCGAGACGGTGGAACCAGGCACGACGCTATTTGCCGATTATGGCTCGGCCTGACCCCGCCATCTGTCGAGAGCGGATCGGTAAGCCTCGTCTTCCCGATCTCGCCGTTCTTCCAATTTAGCCAGAGCCAAATCCCGCTTTGACCGGAGGGTCTCCCGCTCTTGTCGCAGGTCAGCTATCCGACGGTCGATTTCCGACAAAGCGTCCGCGAAATGTCGCCTTTGCTCTTCCAGAGCATGCGTAGCATTGTCGAGCCTACTCCGACTGGGCTTTGGTTTGGGCTTCGCTCGCATCAGGCTGGGAGCCACGCTGTTCCCGTCCTGCCCTTTTCGCCCCGACTTGGCGCGGCGCGGCCGAGGGGCGCCCGCAGCCGCGAGGTGCTGCGCTGGCGTGCCGCGAGGCGCCCGGATGACCTTGCCTGGCTGTGCGAGCCCCGCCTTGGTGAGTTGCGGATCCGTGACTATCTCAGCCATGCCGCTGGCGAACAGGTTCGACCTCGCTCCCCATGCCTCCAGCGCAGCCTTCTGGCTTTTAGCAGCGACATAGGCATCCTCAAATCCGGCCGAGGTTCGAAAGACTTTGAAAGGACGCTGGGCCATCCTCGCACAACGCACGTCGACGGCTGCCGGTCCCACGCTCAAAAGGCATTATCACAATCACAGTCTGACGCATGAGGACCGGGATCGACCTGCAAATAGCCCATGCCCCTCCGATCATCGGCAAGATCGCATGACAACGCAGTTGATCGATGGCGGAACATCCTGAAGCACAAGCCGTCTCCTTGGTACCACTCACAAGGAGAAGCCATGATGTCGATGACCGTTGCCGAACTTTTGGTGCAGACCCTCGACCAGATTGGCGCCCATCAGGTCTTCGGCATCGTAGGGGACGCGCTTAATCCCTTTACTGACGCTATCCGCCGCCAGGAGGTCGTCCGGTGGATTGGTGTCAGGCATGAGGAAGGTGCCGCCCTGGCGGCTACCGGCCAGGCGAAGTTGACTGGCAGGCTCGGGGTATGTTGCGGCACGACTGGTCCCGGCGCCAATCATCTGGTGTCCGGGCTATATGAAGCGCGCAAGGATCACGCGCCGGTGCTCGCCATTTCCGGCGGCGTCGCATCTGCCAAGCGTGGTACGGATTATTTGCAGGAGGATGCTCCTGTAGCGCTGTTTGGCGACGTCGCGGTTTATAGCGAGATCATTGCGTCTCCCCAGCAGGCAGCCTCGGTGATCCACCAGGCTATAGCGCAGGCCTATGGCAATCGGGGCGTCGCGCATATCTCGATTCCGCCGGACATTTTTTCTGCGAAGGTCACCGCGTCCGTGCCGAGCATCGCCACGCTGCGGCCGCGGCCCGAAGTAGCGCCGGCAGCCGAGGACGTCGCAGGAATAGCTGCGCAAATCGGCGAGGCGACCAAGGTCGCCGTCCTGTGCGGCCATGGCTGCCATGGCGCCGCAACCGAACTCAGCGCCTTGTCGGACAGGCTCCACGCTCCCCTTGTCCACACCTATCGTGGCAAGGACATTCTCCCCTATGATGACCCGCGCTGGATCGGTGGTGTCGGTCTCATCGGAGGTCGTCCCGGTGTCGATGCTCTTGCCGATGCGGATCTTCTACTCATGCTGGGGACCGACTATCCCTATTCGGAATTTCTCCCCAAGGACGTAAAAACCATCCAGATCGACGAGCGCGCTTTTGCCCTTGGACGGCGGACGCCGATCACGCTCGGCGTGGTAGGTTCGGTCAGGCCGGCTTTGCGCCTGTTGCTAGACCGCCTGCCGCAACGGTCCGACACGCATTTCTTGGATAAGGTCAACGCCGACCGCGCAGCCTGGAACAGTATGCTCGATGAAAAGGCTGCTCTCGACCGGTCACATGACAAGCTTCATCCGCAGGTCGTCGCCCGGGCGATCAGCGACCGGGCAAGCGACAATGCCATCTGGGTGACAGATACTGGAGAAGTGACCTTGTGGGCGTCGAACTGGTTACGCCAGTCGGGTCGTCAGCAAATTACCGGCTCATTCAACAATGCGGCGGTCGGCACAGGGCTTGGCATTGCCAATGGCGCGCAGGCGCTGGACCTGCAACGCCAGGTGATATTGCATGTGGGCGATGGCGGTTTCACCATGCTGCTCGGCGAGTTCATGACCGCGGTAGAGCATGCGCTTCCAGTCAAGATCGTCGTCTATGACAACAGCGGCTGGGGCCTTGTCCATCTGGAAATGGAGGGGGCTGGCGTGCCCCCAGCGCCTGGCTCCGTTTTCCCGAACATGGATTTCGCCGCCTTTGCGCAGGCGTGTGGCGTTCAGGGATCTCGCGTTGAAAAGCCTGCCGAGCTTCCGGCTGCGGTCGACCGCTGGCTAGGGGCAGAGGGGCCGGCCATCCTTCATGCCATCGTCGATCCTGATGAGATACCCGCGATGCCCCACATTGAGCCGGGCCAGGCGGCGCGCTTTGGCATTTCCAAGCTCAAGCAAGCCATCAACAGCCTTTCACCATTTAGGCGCTCACCGACACATTAGCCCCCATGACGAAGACGCCTTCATCGGCTTCTTGGCAGACTCGGCGGCATCAGGAGGGGAGGCTATTCCCCTGATTTCGATCAATGTGCCATTTGTTGACACAGTCCTGTGTTGTCGTCATCCCCGCTGCCATGCGCAATCGCCTTTCCCGGAATGTCTCCCTCACCGCCGAGCTTGATCGCTTCATCGAGGCCCGGCTTGAAGCTGGCGAGTATGGCAATGCCAGTGAAGTGGTCCGCACTGCGCTCAAGCTCCTGCGAGAACGGGAAGAGGTTGCATCCGACGACCCATTCTGGTGGCTAAAGGGCCGCGGAGAATCGATCGACCTGATGCGCCGGGTGGACTGGGCGTCGACGCAGCTCGGCAATCCATCGCGCTGGTCGGCGCAGTTGCGCGCCACGGTCAACAATGTGCTGAACTCGCCGGTGCCAAAGGTCCTCATGTGGGGACCGGACCACGTCATGATCTACAATGACGGCTATGTCGCCATTGCGGGCGACTATCATCCCAGGGCGATGGGTGGGACCGTTCCGGGAATCTGGCCGGAAATCTGGGACTTTAATCGGCAGATTCTGGCGTCCGGCTTTGGTGGCGAGGTCGTTTCTCACCTTGATCAGCCTATGGTGCTCAATCGCTACGGCACGCCTGAAGAAGTGATTTTCGATCTCTTCTACACGCCGATCTATGATGAGGACGGCAAGGTCGGTGGGGTGATGTGCACCGTCATCGAGAATACCGAAAAGGTCGAAGCGCAGCGCGCGCTGGCCAAGAGCGAGGCCGAACTGCGCACCATCACGGATTCTCTGCCGGTCCTGATTTCCTATGTCGATGCGGACCATGTCTATCGCTTCGCCAACAGCTTCTACGAGGATTGGGTGGGCAAGCCTCCTTCGGAGGTGATTGGTCGCCATGTCAGGGACGTCGTTGGCGAAAAGACATATGTGGCCCGCCTGCCGCTGATCGAGCGGGCAATGGCGGGCGAATGGGTGGTGGCCGATACCACCATGCCACATCGTTCGGGCGAGGACCGCGCGGCCGAAGTACGCTATATCCCCCGGATCGAGGCAGACGGCGCTGTTGCAGGCTTCCATGTGCTGGTGTTCGATATAGAGGATCGCGTCCGGCGCGAAGCGGCCCTTGAACGACAGGTCCAGCATCGTGAACGGGCGGAGGAACAGCTGCGCCACCTCAACGAGACGCTCGAAACCCGTGTGGTCGAAGAGATGGCAGAGCGGCGCCAGGCCGAGGCGATCCTGGCGCAATCGCAGAAGATGGAGACAATCGGCCAACTGACCGGCGGCGTCGCCCACGATTTCAACAACCTTCTTCAGGTCGTCTCGGGCAATCTTCAGCTGCTGGCGCGCGACATTGCCGGCAACGAAAAAGCCGAAACCCGCGTTGCCAATGCTATGGCTGGCGTCACCCGCGGTGCCAAGCTCGCTGCCCAATTGCTGGCTTTTGGACGGCGGCAGGCGCTTGAACCCAAGGTCGTCAATGTAACGCGCTTCGTGCGCGACATGGATGACATGCTCCGCCGTGCGATCGGCGAGGGCATCGAAGTCGAGACGATCGTGGGCGGCGGGCTGTGGAACACATTCGTCGATCCTGCGCAAGTTGAAAATGCGTTGCTCAACCTTGCTATCAACGCCCGCGATGCGATGGAAGGCCAGGGCAAACTTACGATAGAATTGGGCAATGCCAGCCTCGATGATGAATATGCCCGCAGCCATAGCGAGGTCGCGCCCGGCCAATATGTGATGCTGGCTGTCACCGATACCGGCAGCGGTATACCGCCGGAAATTATCGAAAAAGTGTTCGATCCATTCTTCTCAACCAAAAGCGAGGGCAAGGGCTCGGGTCTTGGCCTCTCGATGGTCTATGGCTTCGTCAAACAGTCGGGCGGACATGTCAAAATCTACTCGGAGGTCGGCGAAGGCACGACCATAAAGCTCTATTTCCCTCGTTCCGTCGAAAATGAGGATCTCGAGGTCGAACTGGACAGCGGTCCGATCCGCGGCGGCAGCGAGACAGTTCTGGTCGTCGAGGATGACGACGCCGTCCGCGCCACGGTCGTCGAGATGTTGAATGATCTTGGCTATGGCGTCCTCAAAGCAGTCGATGCTTCGAGCGCGCTCAGCGTGATCGAGAGCGGCATTCAGATCGACATGCTGTTCACGGACGTCGTCATGCCGGGCCGGCTCAAGAGCGCGGAACTCGCCCGCATGGCGCGCGAACGGCAGCCGGACATCGCCGTGCTGTTCACCTCGGGCTATACGGAAAATTCCATCGTCCATGGCGGTCGCCTCGACGCAGGCGTGGAATTGCTTTCAAAGCCCTATTCGCGCGACGCGCTCGCACGGAAGTTCCGCCATGTGCTGGCCAATCAGCGCCAGCGCAACCTTGCCCGCACGATGTCCGCTCGCCCGGCGCCGGACGACAAGCCGGACCGCCGCAACGCGCTTGCGCTGATCGTGGAAGATGATGCGATCATCCTGGCAAACACCGCCGAGCTGGTAAAGGATCTCGGCCTGACTGTCATCGAGGCGCTAAGCGCTGAGGATGCTGTTTCAGCGCTCCAGACGACCCATGTCGATGTGCTGATCACCGATGCGAACCTGCCGGGAATGACAGGCCCCGATCTTGCGGCGAAAGCTCGTCAGATGTTGCCTCATATCGGCATCATCTTCGCAACAGGTGACACGCAACTCGATTATGATCGGTCCGCGCCAAAAACGGTGCTGCTCGCCAAGCCCTATGATGGCAAGGCGCTTTCGCAGGCTATCGCGGAGGTGGGTATCGACCCGATTTCGGTCAAGATTCGAACCCCGAAAAGCAGTTCGAGCGACTGAACAAGCACAGGGCGCTGATCTCGATCAAGACGAAAGCCGTCGTTCATCCGCAGGACAAATGCTATGTCTGGCACCAGTCCATCATAAAGCGGGTAACGCCCATGGCACCCATCCAAGTTGCACCCTTATTCTCCCTGGCCTCTCCAGACGATGTAGAGGAAGAGACCTCGGATGTGGCGCTGCTTCATCGCATCAGCGTCGAGCTTATCGGCGAGCAGGATCTGGGTGAACTATATAGCAAGATCGTGGCAGCAGCAGTTGCGATTACCCGGTCGCAATTTGGCACGATGCAGCGGCTGTGCCCCCTGGGAGATCCGTCTGGCCATGGCGGCGAGTTGCAGCTCTTGGCCCATTGCAACCTTCCCCCGGAAGCCCTGGAATTTTGGCGATCGGTAAGCCCTGCGGCGCATAGCAGTTGCACCATGGCCCTTCGCTTCGGACAGCGAGCCGTCATTCCGGATTATGAACTGTGGGATGAGATTAGCAATACACCGGATCTTGAGGCATTTCGCCGAGCCGGTATCCGCGCCGCGCAAACCACCCCCTTGCTATCCCGCAATGGCAAGTTGCTCGGCATGCTATCGACCCATTGGGCGGCTCCGCACGAACCATCCGCGCGCGACCTGCGCCTCCTCGATATTCTTGCTCGCCAGGCAGCGGACTTGTTGGACCGCACCATCGCGGAGGAGGAACTGCGTAGGCTGAATGAATCGCTGGAAGTCAGGATCGAGGAGCGCTCGCGCGAATTGCTGGCGGCTGAAAACCAGGTCCGTCAGATGCAGAAAATGGAAGCGATCGGCCAGCTGACCGGCGGCGTTGCCCATGACTTCAATAATCTTCTGACGATCATTCGTTCTTCGGCGGAATTGCTTGGTCGGCGCGAACTGCCGCGTGACCGGCAGCAGAAATATATCGACGCCATTTCAGAAACCGCCGACCGAGCAGCAAAGCTGACAGGACAGCTCCTCGCCTTCGCCCGTCGGCAGGCTCTGCGGCCCGAGATTTTCAACGCCGTCGCCCGCGTGGAAGCGGTGGCCGACATGCTGAGGACCGTGGTGGGCGCGCGTGTCGATCTCATCGTTACGTCTGAAGGGGAAGGCTGCTGCGTCGAAGTCGATGCAAGCCAGTTCGAAACCGCGCTTGTAAATCTTGCGGTGAATGCGCGTGATGCGATGAATGGAGAAGGGCGCATCGAAATCTCGATCGTGCCTGCCGATGGTGTTCCGGCGCGACGGGGACATGCCGCTGCCAAGGGCGACTATGTGAAAGTCTCGGTGATCGATGCTGGATCCGGGATCCCCCCAGAGCAGCTGGAGCGTGTCTTCGAGCCATTTTTCACGACCAAGGAAGTGGGCAAGGGCACGGGCCTCGGCCTTTCCCAGGTCTATGGATTCACCAAGCAATCGGGTGGCGAAATCGATGTGATCAGCAAAGTTGGTCAAGGCACGATGTTCAGCTTGTATCTTCGCCGTGTCACCGCATTGGACGAGAAGGGAGCAGACATTACGGCAACGCGGATCGATGCGTCCGAGGCAAGCATTCTCATCGTAGAGGATAATGAGAAGGTCGGCGAATTCGCGTCTCAACTGCTTGGCGATCTGGGCTTTGTAACCCAGCGCGCAGCCAATGCGCTTGAGGCTATCGCCATTTTGGAAATGGCTCACGACGATGTCGATATCATATTCTCGGATGTCGTCATGCCGGGCATGAATGGCGTGGAACTGGGCAAGAAAATCCGTGCACGCTGGCCCGACAAGACAATAGTGCTCACCAGCGGTTATAGCCATGCCCTGGCCGAAGATAGCGGGCACGGATTTCCGCTTCTCCACAAGCCCTATTCGGTAGAGGAGTTATCTCGCGTCCTCCGCGATGCGGCCGCCTGAGATTGGCCCGGCGCTCTTGATGTGAGAATATGAAGGCGTCGCAGCGTTGCGTGTCGGGTGCCTTCAGTCCAGGCCGGTATGAGGATGAACGCGCGATATCCTAGACGCGGCATTTGCTGGCAGGGCCAAAAGCCCCTTCGATCTGCCTCATGCAAGATCGAAGGGGCAGGGAGCCGGGTCATTGGCGATCACCGCCATGGCCCGTCCGTACACGCAGAGATTCTGAAAAAGGAACCTTCGCTCAGGACTTGAGGCCCTTCGCCATGTTGAGATGTGCGGTCACGATGGGAACAAGCTTGGTCGCGAACTCCTTTAATGAGGGAACCTCGCCACTGGCCGAATAGGCTTTGAGGGTGTCGAGCGTCTCCTGATGTCCCCTGGTCTGCGCTTCGATATAGGCGGCATCGAAGTCGGCCCCTTTCTTGCCCTTGAGCGCGTCGAGCGACTGTTGCTGCGCGCTGGACAGGAGCGGCTTGGGCACGATGGCTGGCGACGCAGCGCTCGCAGCCCGGCCGAGCTTTGCCGTTGAATCGGTATGCGCCTTGATCATCGACTCCGCGAATTTCTTGACGGACGCCGACTGGCTGTTGGCTTGCGCCAATCTCGAGCTTTCGATTTCGAATGTATCGCTCGCCGCTGCCGCATTGGCGAACATCTGGCCTGCGCTCTCCGCAACGGGCGCCGGTTCGATGGCGTTGACGCTGTTCATCGGCGCTGCCGCGGCGTTGTTGGACGTCGTATCGACCTTCTTGCCGCATCCGCCAAGTGTCAGCGCTGCCAATGATATCGCCACTGTCGCGAACTGCATCTTCATCGATCGTCTCCCGGATCATCCTCTGTCGGAACGTCAACCCGCCGCGTCCAAGCTCGTTCCCATGGGAGCCTTCTTTGCCACCCGCCGTTTGGTGATGATTGAACCATCAAACGGAGGACAGGCACATGGGCATCTTCAGCAAGATCAGGGATAAGATTTTTGGTCATGACGACCAGAAGGCAAGCAATGGCGCTCCTGCACCCGCCACGAATGTCCAGACGGCCAGCCCGACCCCGCCAGCCACTACGCCCCCTGCGTCGCCCGCCGCGGCCACCGCGTCACCTGAGGCAGCCTCGCTGCCGCAGGTCGATGTCGGCGCGGTTCTCTCGGCCATGGCCGACGCCAAGGGAGGCGGGGGAAATTATCAAAGTTCGATCGTCGATCTGCTGAAGCTGCTCGATCTTGATTCCAGCCTTGCGTCGCGCAAGGAACTGGCCGACGAACTGGCTGTCCATGAGGGCGCTGATGGCAGCGCCGAGCAGAATATCGCGCTGCACAGGGCGGTGATGACGAAACTCGCTGAAAATGGCGGCGTGGTTCCCGATAGCCTGCGCGACTAAGGCCTCTGGCCGTGCCGCTCCTCCTTGAGGTGGCGGCCCGGCGTTATCCTGTCAGAACCATATCTGTTGGGACGGTGGCCCCGCGGTGACGCGGGGCCATCCTTGCGTCAAGCGATCCCTGCGCCGCCGGTCACGCCATAGACTTCACCGGTGATATAGCTGCCCTCCTGCGAGGCTAGCAGCACATAGACGGGCGCGATCTCGACCGGCTGACCAGGGCGGCCGAACTGGCTCTGCTCCCCGAACTTGGTGACCTTGTCCTGCGGCTGACCGCCACTGGATTGCAGGACCGTCCAGAATGGACCGGGGGCAACCACATTTGCCCGGATGCCCTTTTCGATCAGTTGTTTGGCCAGCGCCTTGGTATAGGCGACAATGCCCGCCTTGGTCGTGGCATAATCGATCAATATGGCCGAGGGCTCATAGGCTTGGACTGAGGCGGTGGTGATCACCGATGCGCCGGCGGGAAGATGCGGAACGGCAGCCTGTGTGATCCAGTGCATGGCGTAGAGATTGGTCTTGAGCGTGCGGTCGAAATCTTCCGAGCTCACTGCCTCCACGTCATCGCGATATTGCTGGCGGCCAGCATTGATGACAAGAATGTCGAGTCCGCCAAGGCCCTTGACGGCCTCATCGACGAGCTTGCGGCACCAGTTCTCGTCCGTAATGTCGCCAGGCAGCGCGACCGCCTTGCGGCCCTCTGCCTCGATCAGGGCGATGACCGCCTTTGCGTCCTCCTTTTCGCTTGGAAGATAGGAGATGGCGACATCGGCGCCCTCGCGCGCATAGGCGATAGCGGCAGCTCGGCCGATGCCGCTGTCGCCGCCAGTGACCAGCGCCTTGCGGCCCTCGAGCTTGCCCGAGCCGGTATAGCTTTGCTCGCCATGGTCAGGCCTGGGATCCATGTCCGCGGCGATGCCGGGAACCGGCTGCGGCTGCTCTGGAAATGGGGGCTTGGGATATTGTGCGCGCGGGTCCTGCATGGTGAGACGCTCTGCCATGTTCGCTCCTTGCTGATGGGGATGAAGGACGACAGTCCAGTTTGCCGTTCTAGGCGACACGGCAAACTACGAGCCGCAGAGCCATCCAGTTCCACACCGGGCTCAGCGGGATGGCAATCTTCTTCAAAGCTCTGATCTGGATCAGGAAAACAGGTCGCCTCTCGTGCGTTCTCCCCTGCAATCAGTTCAAGGGAATGTCGTTATCAACATAATCCGGCTCGACAACGCTCGCCCCCGGCGCGACGCGGAAAACTGGTCCGAGAGCCTCGGCGCCTATAATTTCTATCCGGGCTCGGATCGCCTCGATGCGTCCCTCGCCCTTGCTGTGCGCTTTGGGTTCGATGGACGGGATCGCCTTCGTCGAACGGTCGAGGCGATCGATCGGGAGCTCGGCTGTGGACCCTATCATTATCGCTATTCCGGAGCCGACAAGGAAGAAGGCTGCTTCCTCGCCTGCACCTTCTGGATGGTCGAAGCCAAAATTCTGCTTGATCAGCCTGAAGCGGCGTCCAGGGCATTTACCGAAGCCATTGGAGGGCTGGCGCCCACTGCTGGCGTATATCCTGAAATGATCGACCCTGCGTCCGGGCGCTATCTCGGCAACATGCCGCAAGGACTGACCCATCTTGCGATCATTCAGGCTCTCATGTCGCTGCAGGCTCGCAGAGGCTAGGCTCCCGAACATGGCCCAGCTTCCAGGCTCCGCTGAAACCCGCGCCGTTCAAGGCTGCTGATTATAGGATGGGCCAGTATGCTCGGTCGCGACGTTGTTGCCGGTGGCCTGATCCTGCTCAAGTTCCTCGCCATGCCAGACATTCCTCGCGACGAATATGATGATGAACAGGGCGATGATGACGCCGCAAATGAATGCGCCGGCCTTTGCGAGCCGGCGCGGCGAGGGCTTCTCATCTGACGCCATCAGTGAGCGTCCTCCAGCAATAGCTCGCCTTCCTCCTCGCCATCCCAATAATGCGCGCGCTCGCCGATCACCTGGATCAGGACAAGGCCAGGCGTCTGCGTGCCCTGCGGCCACCACCGTTCCAGGCCTTTCGTCCAATGCGCTTCGAACTGGGCCTTGTCGCGGATGAGCATGGCGGTCCCTTCCACCGCCAGAAAGAAGGGACGTTGTCCCAACAAGCCCGATTTACCCTGATAGCTTAGATTTACTGCGGGATCGGCCTTGATATCGGACACCATGAGCGTGGTTTCCTCCGTGAAAAACCAGGCGCTACCGTCATAATCGACCTCGCGGTTGTTGCTCATCGGACGCGATCCGATCGCGCCGCCACCCGTATGGGTAGCAAGCATCGCGAAATCGATCTCCTTCATCTTGCGCGACAGGTCTTCAAGCGACATGGACATGACTGTCTACTCCCATTGTTACGGCATCAACGCACGAGCAGAAACAACGAGCCACCCCACAGCGAAGCGTCGCTACAAGAACGCGTCCGCCTGGACAGGATCAGCCTTGTACGAGCTTTCTCGCCTGCGACGGCAGTTGCGCCTCTGCCTGGGCGTCCGACGATGACGGGCGGCGGCCGCCTCGGACCATCTCCTCTATCCAGGTGAGCAGCAACTGGTTGTAGGCCCGTCGGCCGCCTTCATCCCGCAGCGAATGATCAGCGCCTTTTAGAATACGATAACTCAGCGAATTGCTGTTGTGGAACGCCGACATGTAGGAGCTGATGGTGGCGTGCGGCACATAATCGTCATGTTCCGATTCAACGATCAGAACATCGCCGGCAAAGCGCTCGCAAGCGGCCAGAGCCTTGTCTTCCCGGCCCGTTCGAAAGTGTGCCCGATAGGCATTGATGAGATCGCGGTCGAGCTTTGCCTTGGGCACATCCCAATGTTCGTCAGGATAGAGCGCAGGAACACGAAGCGCCAACCAGTTGACCGGGCGAGCCGCAGTCAGCAATGCCGCGAGATAGCCACCATAGCTGGTGCCAACGACCGCAATCGCCGAGGGGTCGACCTGGTCCTGCCTGACGAGAAAATCATAGGCCGCCGTCACGTCCGCAAGACCGTGCGACCGGGTCACGACATTGCGCTCTTCGGCATGTCTGGCATGGCCTCGCAGGTCGAACGTGAAGCAGATGCAGCCCAATTGGGCGATCTCTTCGGCTCTCACCATGTCCTGTTCGCGCGAACCGCCCCATCCATGGATGAAGAGAATGCCAGGGACCAGCTTGTCGGGCGACAACAAGGTTGCCTCCAGGCTCTCGCCCTCGACGTCAAAGCATAGCTGACTGCCTGTCATTCCAGCTCCATCGCATATTTTGTCATCGGTCCTGCCACGGGGTCGACACCGCTATAATAGATAATGCTGCCGTCCGGAGCGGCATCGACCTCGCCATAAATCTCCATCGTCATGCATGTCACAGCCGAGCGGCCGGCATCCCGCGCCAGGGCTTCGAACGCCGCGATCTCCGCGCCGCTCGCGCCGCCGGCGCGCCAACTCTGCTCGAGCACGCCGATGCGACGTTCCCCGTAGGAATTGACGCCCGCGGCGACATCGTAATTGCGGCGAGACGCCAGCAAATCCGGATAGAACCGCGAGACGATCGCGTCATAGGCGATCGCTTTATCGATCCCCTGCTGCAGTTCGTCAGCCAGACCCAGGCTCGCAAGCCGGTCCAGACCGCCCCTCACGACATGAAGGGTGGAGCCACCATAGACAGTCGCGCCACTGTTGTTGGTGGTGAGCCGCTGCGTGCCCCAATAGGAAATCACCTCGCCAAACAGGCGCGTCGTGCCGACGCTGTATGTGACAACGTCATCGAGATTCTCCTCGATCACCACGCCATGCCTCGAAATGGCAGCCTGGTCGAGCTGGGCGATCGCTTCGTCCAGTTCCTTGACCGAGGTCGCGACGAACTGGCCTAGTCCGGCAGTGGCCTCGACTTCCTTCAGGCGGATCGCCGTGCGTCCGAGCATATCAAGAGCGGCGGCGCGGACCGCATCGAGAGTGAAGGCCGACCAGCCCGAAAGAACGTGAGGAGCAAGAGCCAAGCCCAGTTCAGCGCGCCATCCGGCGGGAATTGCAGGGTCGTCCCCGAGGACCGGATGCGTGATGACCTTGCTCCCGACAAAGGGAAACGGCACGACGCCACCGTAGATCTGGCTCTCAGTCTGGATGCCCAGTTTTCTTGCCGTCGAGAGATCGATTGTGCCTGTCGGAATGAAGAGCGTGTCCGCCTCGCCCCCCGAAAGCTGCTGGTCGCTCAAACTGTCATGATCGACAAATCTTGCCTCGCCGAGCCGGGCAATCCTGCGGGCAAGCTCGCTCCGTGAGGCCTTGTCATGTTCATTGTTCAGGGCGCTGGACTGCGTGGAATGGATCTTCACAAAGTGGGTCTGATGCGAGCGAGCCATTGGGCCTCACGGATTTGGAGGGGCTGCCGAGCGGCATCTTGCTACAACCCCATGCTCAGACATTTTATCCATGATCTCGCGAACCAGGCATCCCTGATTTGCGGCTCCAGATGTATAAGGGGGTCAGGGCTTTTCCTGGAATGCGCGCCACCAGGGCATCTCGCCGCTTAAATGCCCCTGATCGCCTGCAAAATGATCCATGATATCACGCATATGATCTGCGCAGGCTCGGACGAGAATCCAGCTTGGATCGCCTTTACCCTGCGTGGAAAGGTCGCGGAGGAGCGAAATTTCCTCCGCCATGAGCGTCAGCGCTTCGACATCATCACGCATGCGTGAATCCCGGCTAATATGTTCCTCTCATCCTGGTGAACTCGACACAGGAGAGAAATATCCTGATCGGCTTCATTCCCGCGCTCGCAAAGGGGATCATTTGGCCAACCCATCCATTTCTCCGAAAAGGAGAAAGGCGGTGAAGCAAATGCATTGGCCGAGGAAACTGACGGTCGTTCGGCATGGCCAGAGCGCAGGCAACGTCGCGCGGGATGCAGCCATGCAGGCCAATGTCGATCGCATAGACTTGTCCGAGCGAGACGCTGACGTGCCCCTGAGCGACCTGGGCCGCGACCAGGCCGGAGCGCTGGGACGTTGGTATGCCGGCGAGGCACCGCGTGAGCGTCCGGATGTTCTCCTTGCATCTCCCTATCGACGCGCGTGCGAGACCGCAGATCTGTTCCGTCAAGCCGGAGGTTGCGCAGGCAATGTGCCCATCTGCTTTGACGAGAGGCTGCGGGAAAAGGAATTCGGCATCCTCGATGGGCTAACATCCATGGGGATAAGCAGCATCGAACCGCAGCAAGCAGAATTTCGCAGGCTGCTAGGCAAATTCTATCATCGCCCTCCAGGGGGCGAAAGCTGGTGCGATGTCATTCTGCGACTGCGCTCCGTCATGGATACGATCGCGCTTCATCACGCGGACCGGCATGTGATGATCTTCACCCATCAGGTGGTGGTGCTGTGCTTGCGGTACATCATCGAAGGCATGACCGAGGCCGAGATATTGGAAGTCGACCGTGAAGGCGATGTCGCCAACTGCGCTATCACCGAATATGCATTCGATGCGGAGAAGGGCAAGGATGGAGGGCTATTGCTTGGTCGATACAATGTGACGGCCCCGGTCGAGCAGGAAGACATGCCCGTGACCCGCGCGCCCGATGTCATAGCTGGTGCACGCGGATGAGTTGCCGACAGCTCGACGAGGCCTGGCTGAAGCGACATCCGCTTCCGGCGATCGCACAAGGCGCCGACAAGAACAGTCGCGGCCGCGTCCTGGTGGTTGGAGGTGCCGAATTCGTGCCCGGTGCGCTTCGCCTTACCGGTGAAGCCGCGCTGCGCGCAGGCGCTGGAAAGCTGCAGATGGCGACGGTACGATCTTCGGCCCTGTCCCTGGGCGTGCTCGTCCCGGAGGCAGCCATGATCGCCCTGCCCGCCGACGAAGACGGAGAAATCGCTCCTGCGGCAGCGGCAATATTGAAGGATCGAATCACGGCCTGCGACACGCTTGTCCTGGGACCAGGCATGAGCTCGGGCAAAGGTGCGCGGGCATTTGTCGCCAACCTCCTCGATAGCCTCGATTTCCCCGGCAATCTCATTCTCGACGCTGCGGCTCTGGTTTCACTGCGCGACTTCGACCCATCACGGTGGCGAATAAGCAAGGATGTGATTTTTACGCCTCACCATGGAGAGATGGCGGCGCTGAGCGGCCTGCCAATCGAAGAGGTCGAGGCGAGGCCAGCAGCAATAGCGGCCGAAATGGCAGCGCGATGGAACACGGTCATCCTCCTCAAGGGCGACATTAGCTATCTGGCCACAGCTGAAGGGCAATGTCTCGTTTATGATGGGGGCTGCGTCGGGCTTGGTACGGGAGGCTCCGGCGATGTGCTGGCTGGGCTCATAGGGGGGCTTGCTTCTCGAGGTGCGACTGCATTGCAGGCTGCCGCCTGGGGCGCCTGGATCCATGGAAAGGCCGGCAACATCCTTGCTGAGACGATCGGCGAGGTAGGCTTCCTGGCACGCGAGCTTTTACCGCTCATTCCTGCTCTCATTGAGAAGACCATGCGAACTCGGGGCCCCGGTGAGGACATCCTACTCTAGCTGTCGTCCATTTTTGCCTGAGTGAGCTACCGATCAGCAGATGCACGAAACATGGATTTCCGTGATTCTTCCGACGCGTACCCTATTGCCCGGATCGAGTACTAATGCTGCTGGCAGAGTGACTTCCTGACTTTGCGAGCACCCTGATCCGCTGCTGGTTGAAATCTGTGGCAGACGCAAACGTCTGCATCGCTACAAAAAGCTCCCGTCCATCTGGACAGCGGGGAATGGAGTGAGATGATCGACACCTGCCTCCATAGCGGACCTTCCGCACCTAGGGATCAAGATTTGATCTCTGAGTGTCTCAGAAGGGTCGGTTACAGCGGCCGGGGTTACCGGAGGGCCATTAAATCGTGGTCCATTGACGCTCCGTCGAAGGGGACCACGATCACCTTGCTGCCATGGCCGTTGTCACCAGTCTGGCTCTCCTTCGATGTGTCGATAACCGCGAAGGTCATTGCGATCACATGGCCGTCCTCGATGACCACGGCTGGGCGCTCCAGCTTGTTCCAGGTGTTGTTCGTGCCGTCGGCATAGCGAATGAACTTCGCATTGGGTTCGTAGGCCATCCCCTGGAAGCGCCAGCCCGCAATGCCGTCGCGCGAGATGAGATGGTAGGCCCGGCGGCTGCGCCAGTGATTGACAATCACATGATACCATCCGCCGCTGTACCAGATCACGGGATCTTCGTAGGCGCGCATGTCGGTCTGGGGAATGCCGGCAACACCCCGGTAAATGCTGTCGCCCATGACCTTGTAAGGACCGAGGATGCCTGTGTCGCTGATCAGGATCTGACCAGATCGCTGGATAATTTCAAACCGGCCGTCAGGGCGGGCAATCAGGCTGACATTGGATGCCTTCCAAGGTGCCTTGGGGGCCGAACTAGGCAGATCGCCAGGCGTCTTCACAGATGTGAATGCACTTTGGTCCACGCTGATGCTGCCGAGCTTCTGCCAGGGGCCATCGATGCTTTTGGAAACGAACACGTCACCGTTTCGCGTTTCGCTCACCACGACGGCGTAACGCCCGTCCGGCAGCTTCAAGGCGATGACATTATGCCCTTTGCCACCTTCATCATTTGGCCAGATCAGCCCAGTGTCACGATAGGGACCGTAGAGCGAATTGCTGATTGCCGAGACAGCCAGCGATTGCCCCCAGGCCATATGGCCTAGCGCCTGGCCCCAACGACTTGCGAACATCCTGTATTTGCCGTCCGAGCCCTGCAATATCTGCCCGTCCCAATAGTTCCACTTGGCCAAGGTCGCATCTTCGAGACCGTTTAGCGGATCTCGCCGGCCGACTTCGGCCGCGCCCCAGACTGACGCTGAAAGTCGCGCAGCAGGCATCGGCTTGAAATAGGAGATGAACGGCTTGGGGCCTAACGCTGCTTTGACATCCGGGGAGGGATCCTGAGCTGGCTGATTGGTAGGGGGAGCAGAGAAGACCGGCGATGCCACGAATGCCAGTAATCCGATCAGTCTTGCGCCCCGAACCAGCATGTTTCTCTCCCATCCCTTCATCGGAGAACATACTAATGCGGATACTTAATTATCGCCAGATGAAATATATATTCACTATATGGGATTATTAGTTTTGATGCGTGGATCCACGATGGCAATGACAGGCCAAATATATATCAGCTCGGAGTTACCTCTAGTTTGTGATTTTCGTCATAACGGATGTGGCAGGAATAGCTGTGTCCGCAGTCCGCATGCATCTTCGATATGATTGCCTTCGTTAGATGCCATTTTTTATATCGATGCGATCGACTGTCTGGAAATCGAACGGGGCACCACCTTCCGAACCGGACGGTTGCCTACCGGCCATCTTGGGCATCCAGAATGAGAAAGCAGACTGACCGCAACTGGGAACGGAAAATCGACGGCTGAAGGGCAACAAAGGGTCGTTCTCGTCCTTGGCAAGCATACAAGATATCGGCGCGCGGTAAGGGTACTTCCATCAAACGCCAGTGGGTGAGCACGTCATCGATCGGCCATTGGCATTGTCTCAAAGG
Source organism: Sphingobium sp. MP9-4 (assembly GCF_005281675.1). Lineage (NCBI taxonomy): Bacteria > Pseudomonadati > Pseudomonadota > Alphaproteobacteria > Sphingomonadales > Sphingobiaceae > Sphingobium > Sphingobium sp. MP9-4. Next base: position 25,626 of record NZ_LUFI01000033.1, read on the forward strand.
GCTTGGAAGAGGCGCCCGTCCAATGCATCAACCGCGTAACGCCGGACTGCGCGCCGCGCACACCGTCGTTCTGGACGAGATAGTATAGGCCATCTCCCAAGGGCTGTATTCCGACATCGGCCTTCTGATACCACCCCCGCACACCCGTCTTCACATCATGAATCCCATCCTGAGCGAGTGGCAGTAGCAGGCCTTTTTCCGGATTCATGCCTTGAGGAGAAGCCAGGCCTTGCAAGGCCTGGCGACGTGGCCGGCTGCGGGCATCGAGCGCGAACAGCAGATAATTGGGCCAGTCGGGTTTGGCACCCTGATAGACGCCCATGAACCAGCGTTGCAGGCTTGAATCATAGGCGAGGTTCTGGACGCCATAGCGGGTGTTGCCGGTAAGGACGAAATATTTGCCCCGAGGGGTAGTCGGGCCAGAATGGTGCAGTGCCTTTTCGTCAATCGGCTGCGCCTCTCGGCCCCAGTCCGTCGCGTCATATTGCAGGAGGACCTGATGATCATTGTCGCTGCGGGCGACGTCGCCATAAATGCCGTAAGCGACGGTCAGGTAGAGCGGGCCGTCGCTCCGGCCGAAGGCGGGGCCAAAAGCGACGCCATCGATGCCTGAACAGCCATAGCGATGATCCGCCTTGCCGTCGCCATCGAGATCGGCGGCATAGTCGCGCGTCACTTCGGGCAGATAGACGGCGCGCAGCAGGTCGGTGCCGGCAACCGTCATGCCGACCCGATCGATCCGTGCCCCGTCGATCATCGCGATATAGAAGGCGTCCTGCTTTCCATATTCCAGCGAGCCATAGACCCGTCCGTCGACCGGGTTGAAGTCCAGGTCGCCCAGATGCCCCGACCAGCCGGTCAGTGTGCCGACGAGCCGGCCTTCAAAGTCATATTTGGCGAGCATGTCGGTGAAGGAATAATAGATGAAGCCGCCCTTGCGATCGACTGCAATGCCCTGGACATGGCCCGAGGCGAAAGGGCCTGCGATCTGTTCGCGCGGCAGGTCGGCAGGCACAGCGGGCGATGCCGACCGAGCAGGCAGGCCAGAACCAAGCAGCAGCAGCGCAACGATCGCGGACCGCATCATAATCTCCTGATCAGGCGCTGAAGACACGGCGGCCGCGCTCGACCGACATGCGATGGGTGCTGGCGATCCGCGTGCTGCGCGCCTTGATCGTATCGAGGAACAGCCATTCGCCCGTCACCCGATCACGGCTGATGTCTATCATCATATAGCCACGCTGGTGCGTGTTCGCCCATTTGAGTTCGGGATTGGCGGCGACGAAGCCGCGCGCCACCGCCGTCGGATCGCCGCGCAGGTCACCCTCCATGCCACCCGACGTGACCGCCTGTCCGGCAAATTCGACACCGGCGGGCTGGCCATCCTCGACCAGGCCATAGGCCCAGGCATTGTGGCTGTCGCCCGCCAGCATGATGAGGTCGGAGTCGCCCGCCTGTGCCGACCGGAGTAGGCGCGAGCGGGCGGCGGGATAGCCGTCCCACCGGTCCATCCACATCGGCAGGCCATTTTGCGCCATGCGCACGCTGTTGCGATAGCGTTGGACCAGCTTGGCGTTAGCGTCGGGACGGAGCCAGTCGGTGACATTGGCCGGCATCACCGTACGGCCCATGATCGTACCCATGCCGACCATCTGCCAGGCGGTGGTGCGGGCGTTCGCCCGGAACGCATGGGCCAGCCAGCTTTCCTGGGTGCTGCCCAACATGGTGGCCGATGGGTCCTGCCACACGCCATCATGGAAGGCCTTCAGCGCGGCGTCCGCATCGGGCGCGCTGGCGGCGAACGTGATGTCGGTTGGGCGCGTACGGGCGAGCAGGCGGGATTCGGTGCGATACAGCGTCGCCAGCGTACCGATATCATAGGCCTTCCACGGCTCGTCCGACACCGGCATCCATTCGCGATAGACCTGCATTGCGGCGGCGCGGCGGGTGTTCCAGTCGCCTTCCTTGTCGGCCTGATGGTTCTGGGCGCCTCCTTCCCAGCTGTCATTGGCCGATTCATGATCGTCCCACAGAGCAACCATCGGCGCCATCTGGTGCAGCCGTTGCAGGTCGGAGTCAGCCCGATAGGTAGCGTAACGCAGGCGATAGTCGGCAATCGCCAGAATTTCCGTGTCGGGCATCAGCGTGCGCCCCACGATGCCCTGACCGGGCCGTACCGACGCATTGCCATATTCGTAGATATAGTCGCCGACATGCAGCCACAGGTCGAGATCGTCGCGCGCCGCAGCATGGGCATAGGCGTTGAACCAACCATAGGGCAGGTTGGAACAGGAAAAGACGCCCAGGCCAAAGCGCGGCACGTCGCCCTGCGGCAACGTCCGGGTGCGGCCGACCGGCGATTTGCTGCCATCCGGCGCGACGAAGCGATACCAGTAGGTCGTGCCCGGCTGAAGCCCATCAATCGTCACTTTCGCTGTCCAGTCGCGATAGCCGCCGGTGCGTACCGTACCGCCGCCGACGGTCCGGGCGAAGTCGGGATCGATCGCGATTTCGACGTCGAGGCGCACGCTCTCGGCATCGCTCGCAGGGACATAGCGGGTCCATAGCAGCATCGAATCCGCCCCCGGCTCGCCGCTGGCTACCGCATGAGTGAAGCCGCGCGCGCCGATCAGTTCGGCTGCCAGCGCTCGGCCCGCAGGCAGCGCCAGCGCCCCAATGCCCCAGGCGCCGCCCAGGATCATGCTGCGGCGGTCGATTTGCATTGCCATGATGATGCCTTTTCGATGGGATTGGAAAGGGACGGAGCTGCCCAAGGCCGCTCCGTCCAGTGGGGGAGGATCAGAAGCTGCCCTTGATGCCGATGTTCCACATCGAGCCGTAGATGCTGTACTGGCGCACCCGGCTTTCGACGTTGGAATAGATAACGTCGGGCGCGTTGAAGATATTGCGGCCGGCGACATTCAATTCGAAATTGGGGCTCAGCTTGTAGCTGAAGCTCACATTCCAGAGCTGGCGATCCGTATGATAGAGGACGCCATTGTTGGCGGTGGTCGGCGTGGCGCTCAATGCACTCACCCGATATCGCGACTGCCAGTTGCCCGTCAGCTGGAAGTCGAACGGCCCATAGCTGTAGCGCAGGCCCCAGTTGGCCGATTTTTCCGGCGTGTTCACACGCTCGGCATCGGGGAAGAGACGGGTGAAGGAACCGCGCAGGCCCAGCCCCTTGAGGATGCCCGGCAGGAAGGTCAGCTGCTGGTCATATTCGAAGATCAGCCCCTCATTGGTGCTGGTCCCCGGAAGATTCTGCGCGCTTCGGAATGTGTAGCCGGCATATTCATCGGGGTCGAAGCCGACGGCGGCGGGATCGACCTCGATCCCAGTAACCTGCATGTCCTTCATGTCGAGGCGATAATAGGACAGGCCGATGATGCCCGACGGCTCCAGATAATATTGAAGGCTGGCGAAATATTTGGTCGAATGTTCGGGCTTTAGCAGGGGATTGGGTACATTGACGATCTGCGTATCGTCATTGACCGACACCACGCCGCCCAGATTGCCATAGTCGGGCCGCAGGATCGACTGGCTGAAGGCAATCTGGCCGACCAGCCGGCGGCTGAAATCATATTTCATGCCCCCGCTCAGGAACCAGTCGTCATATTCGCCATGACGGGTCGAATAGGTGCCGCCATTATATTGATAGAGCAGTCCTTCGACCGTGTTGGTCTTGTAGCCTGCCGCCTCGACCTCGCTGGTCGGACGGATATTGGCGACCAGCGCGCCAGTCCTGGTCTTCTCGTAGCGCAGGCCGAGGTCAAAGGTCGCCTTGCCGACGCGCGCCTCCGCCTCGACATAGGCGGCGTAGATATCTTCCTTGACCCGCTTGTTGTTGTCGAGGTCGCGCTTCAGATTGCCGACCGTATCTGCAACGAAATATTCCGGATGCGCCTTGTAGATGTCGTACATCGCGTAATTATTGTCGGCGCGCCAATTCTGGTCGTTGAGGTTGCCGGCGTTGAAGCCGATGATTTCGAACTGATAGCGATTGGTCCAGGGAATGACTGCGGCTGGATCCTTTTGGCTCAGGTCGCCGTTCGGGCCGACATATTGGAACTGGTCATAAGCCCCCTCATTGGTGCGCCAGTCATTCACCCGCGCGCCGGCCCCCGCCATCAGCGTCAGCGGCACGTCACCGACGAACAGCTTGCGCTTGATGTCCAGATTGCCGCCATACATTTCATTGCGGGCGTCCGATTCAGCCGTGCGGATATTGTTGCCGATGTCATCGTCACGGTTGAAGCTGGTGGGATCGCTCCACGACCGACCGGCAGTCTGTTGCAGCGTCCAGGCGTTCGAGCTTTCCGACGCCCGGTCGAGCGTGAAGCCGATCCGTGTCAGCCAGCTGTCGGTGCGCTGGAAGAAGCCTCTGGAATTGTCGCGGAAATTGAATTCCGAGCTGGAATAGCTGCCGCGCAGCGCGACTTCCCAATCGTCATTCTTATATTCGAGCTTGGGTGCCAGCAGCATTGCCGGGGTGCCGGCATAGCGATGCGAATATTGGGTGTGCAGCCGCGTGTTGGTGCCGTTGGGATTGACGACGATATGGGTACCGGTCGAATCCGGCGTGGCATAGGATTTGGTCGTCGTGCCGAAAATCAAATAGGTATATTGGTTGAAATATTCGACCTCGTAGAGGGAATAGCTGCCCCGCAGCGACAGCGCGAGTTCGTCGGAGAATTTATAGTCGACCGATAGGTTGGCGGCGGTGCGGCTGGTCTTCTTCGGGCCAGGACGCCACATGACCTGATAGGGGATGACCCGGCCGTCGGCGAGATAGGACCAGTCGGTCTGGACGCGATCCTGCTGGACATAATTGGCATTGTAGCTGGCGCTCAGCGCGACGCCGAGCCGCCCGTCCAGAAACACGTCGCCATAGTTGAAGCTGGCCGATGGATAGATGCGGGCATGCTTGTCATTGTCGGGCAAATAGATTTCGCCGATCCCGGCGTCCGAGGTGCCGACCCCGCCGACCTGGAAGCGCAGTTGGCGCTTCTTCAGCTGAAACGCATATTTGCTGCGCAGATTGATCGCGCCGCCAGGCGCGTCGGCATCCATGCGGGCGGTCAGCGTGTTGTTCAGCTCGATAGACTCAATGCCGGTGATCGACATCTGCTCGAAACTGTTCTGCCGGCCATTATTGTTGTTGGACGTCGCCGTTGCCATGCGAGCGCCGTCGGTGGTGAAGGTCGAATATTTGGGGTCGAGACCACCAATGCGTACCGCCGTGGCATCAACCTCGGTATAGTCGAGCGAGATGCCCGGCATCTGCTTCATGAATTCGCCGACATCGCCCATGGTCAGCAGGCCGTAATTGTCTGCGGCCACCACGGTCTTAGCATTGGTTGCAGCGCGGCGTTCCATGATCGCGGCCGCCTGCCCCTCGCGCCGGGCGGTGACGGTGATGGCCGAGCCTTCGTCGGCGGAAGAGCCCGCAAAGGTCGGTGCGCGCAACGCCACGTCCAGCGTCGCGACTTCACGCGGGCTGACAGTGGCGATCAGTCTTTCGGTCTGGAGGCCGGTATATTTGACGACGATCGTCGCTTCACCGGCCGGAATGTTGGACAAACGAAATTCGCCATTATCCTCAGAATAGACGGTGATCGGCGTGCCCTCGACGCGAATTTCCGCGTTGCGCAGATATTCGCCGGTGACCGTGTTGAACACACGGCCGCGCACCATGCCATTGCCGACGCTGGCTTCCGGGCGCGCCGAGCGCAGGGTGATGACATTGCCGTCGTCCGATCCAACCCGCAGCGGCGTACCTGCGATCAGGCGGCGCAACGCTTCGCGCACGTCCATCCGCCCCTTGATTGCGGGCGTGTTGATGCCGGCCAGATCACGGGCCGGGGCTACGATCTGCACTTGTGCCTGTCGGGCCAGTTCGGGGATGGCACGGACGGCGGGCTGGGCGGGTATGTCGAAGAGGCGTTCCTGCGCATGGGCCGGCACGGCCGCGGTAAGCGCAACGACAGAAGCCCCACAAGTGAGGAGAGAATGACGCGAATACATTAGCTGGTAGCCCCCTGCTGGCCGCGCGCTGCACGGCGTTCGACCCTAAGAGGTGGGAGGCCGGCGGTTCCGCTAATGCGGGGTCAATTTTTTTTCGACTGCGCTGTGCGGCTCAGGATGAGGTCATGGTCCTGCCGGACTAGGCTAGCATCGAAGATGGTCGAAATGGCGCGACTGAAGCCAGCGGGATCATTGGCTGTAAACAGACCCGTTACAGGTTCGCGCGCCAGTGCCGCGTCCGGTATAAGGATGCGGGTTTCGCTGTAACGGGCAAAGGCATTGGCCGCCTGCTGCAAGGTCTCGCCCTCGAAGGCCAGTTTCCCGTCGCGCCAGGCCAGCTCCCGGTTGATGCGCTCGGGCGAGATCGGTTCGGGCCGTTCCGCGACGAACAGGCTGGTTGCCGCATTGGCCATGACCATGTGGGTATTGCCAGCCAGGGCAACGACCTGACCGCTCATGGGATTGACCGCAGGCAGTTCGACCAGTCCCTGATGCACCAGTATGTCGACAGGCGCCTTGGCCAGCTTGCGGACGCGAAAGCCGGCCTGCGCTGTGCGCAATCGGCGACCGCCGACCTCGACAATGAATGGGCGCCGCTCGTCGCGTGCGACCGAGAAATAGACTTCGCCATCTAGCAGCGAGACCAGACGTTCCTTTTCACCATAAAGGATCTGGATGCGGCTGTCGGTATTAAGCAGGGCGGTCGACCCGTCCTCCAGCGGCACCAGTCGCATCTCGCCGCGGCCGGTGCGGATTTCCGCGCCCGATGCTGGCATGCCGATGGTCAATGCGGCCATGCCCGCCATGGCGGCCAGCGCACCACCGCCGATGCCGAGCAAATGTCGTCGCGACAGGCCGCGCTGTTTTTTCGGTTCGAACAGACGAGGGTCGAAATCTGGGCCCAGCGCCTGCGCGGACTCACTCATCAACGACAATGCCTGGGCACGCAGCAGGGCACCCTTATGGCGCGGATCGGCGGCCAGCCATTGATTCAGTTCGGCATCCTGCGCCGCAGACAGCGCGCCACGATCCAGCCGCGCCGCCCAATCGGACGCGGTTTGGTCAATGCTGCGACTGTCTTCTTGTCCGGCCATCAACTGCGCGCGTCTCCGTTGTCACATCCCTAGAGGTTTGGGGCAGCGTCTTTCCACCACGACCGAACCAGTCAATCAAAAATCGGATGCCGCGCGAAATATGCGTCTCGACCGTATTTTCCGATATACCCATCTGCGCCGCGATTGCGCGCTGAGGCAGGCCCTCGACCCGGCGTAGGATGAACGCCTCACGCGTCTTGAGCGGCATGGCCGCGATCGCGCAGGCCAGTTGGCGCAATTCATCCCGGTCGATCGCCGTCTGCTCGGGTGATGCGGTATCGTCAGGGTGGTCCAGATAGTCAAGATTGTCGACCGCGTGGATGGGAACGATCCGCGCACGGCGGACATGGCGGGTTACCACAGACCGGGCTACCTGGAACAGATAGGCCCGGGGATAGGCGATGGTGTCCACCCGATCCATCTCCGCGAAGATGCTGTAGGACTCCTGAATGATATCGTCGGGTTCGAGGCCGCCCAATGGCCGACGCGCAAGCCAGCCGCGCAAAGCAGGCTCATGCGGCAAGATATTGCGCAGCAGCCAGCGCGCTCTTTCCCTGTCCGTTCCGCTCATCCCAGTTCCGCGACCGTTTATTATGACGAAGTGTCGATTCTGGGAGTGGCTAGAGGGGAAATGTGACAAACAGGCTGCGGGGCCGACATCTTCAAAACGTGCGGCCCATCTTTTCGAGGGCGGTGCGTTCAAACTGCCAGCATCCTTGGGTGCCCCCCTTTCAGCTTACACTGCGGGAGAAGCACGGCCTTAATCGAATCTAACAAGCAGACCTTCAGCACTTGGCGATTGAAAATCGACCTCCGAACGGCAGCAATGGGTCGACGGCGGAAGTGGCCGCTACGCGCCCACTCAAGCCGTTCGACCGCAATATTACGATGCTTGAAAGCGGACCGCCCGATTATGACTGGGCCTGGGACTTTGCTGCCGTTCGCCTGCGGCATGTCGAACGGCGCCTCTCGTCAGAAGCCGACATTCAACGTTCGCCCGACCGGCCTCTGGTTATGTCAGAAGCTTGGCCGTTATACCAAGGATCATAGATGATGACTCCCCGCGCCAATGCCGAGGCGATCAAGGCGGCGGGCATTTTCCAGCGCTTTTATGTCTCGACCGGCATCGGCCATGAGTTCCTGACCTAGGGGCCAAACCTGTACGAAATGGCGCCGTTGCTGTTTCGCGACCGCACGGGGGCGGGGCATCCGAGGAATTCAATTGCGCGCGTGTTTCATTGCAAATATGCGTAATCGAAGATCACGCCGTCGCGGGAGCGACCCTCGGCGGCGTGGCAGGCAAAGCAGGGGCGGAGCAGGGTGCGCAGCACGAAGCGGCAGGATCTACACGTCGCGCACCGTTGCTGCAGCGGGCCTGCCGCGCTCGCCCTACTGCTCGCCTCTACCGGCACCGCAGTAGCGCAGGAGGCGCCGCCGCCCCCGCTCAGTTTTCAGGCAGCGCTCGCCAGGCTCGACAAAGCCTCACCGGGGCTCAGCGGCGACGACCATGCCGTCCGCGCCAGCGAGGAAATCGCCGCCGCCACCCGAACGCTGCGCCGCCCGGTGGTCACCGCCTCGGCGAGCGTGATCGAATATCAGAAGACGCTCTCGGTCGACCTGTCCGAGCCCAAGGCCGATGCGCTGAGCGCCACCAACGGCTTTCTAGACCAGCTTGGCGGGCAATTCTCCGGCGCGAGCGCGCAGATTGTGGCGCAGGTGACCCAGCGGATCGGCGCGGCCCTGCCCCGGCTGTTTGGCGCGATTCCCAACACGCTGGAGTTCCAGACGCGCGACACCGTGTTCCGTCCGGCGATCACCGCGGCGATGCCGCTCTATACCGGCGGCGCGATTCCCGCCGTCCAGAAGGGCGCGGACGCAGCGGTAGGCATCGCCCGGGCCAAGCAGGCGGGCGGGCAGGATCTCTCCCGCGTCAATCTGGTGCGCGCCTATTTCGGCCAGAAGGTCGCGAGTCAGCTGACCGTATCCACCCGCGAACAGCTCGAAGCCTTCGACCGGCACCTCTCGGACGCGCGCAAGCTGGAAGCGGAAGGCGTGCTCGCCCATGCCCGGGTGCTGGAGGTGGAGGTCGCGCGCAACACCGCCCAGCGCGCCTTCGAGCATGCCCGCAGCGAGGAGGCGATCGCCACCGATACGCTGGCGCGGCTGCTCGATCAGCCGCTGGGCGTCACCGCCTCCACTCCGCTGTTCGTCCATTCGGAGCCGCTGCCGCCGCTCCAGCGCTTCCTCGACGGCATCGACCAGTCGCCGCGCGCGCAGGGTGCGGATGCCGCCAAGAGCGCAGCGCAGGCCGGGGTGGATCTCGCCAAATCGCGTTATCGCCCCCAGGCCTTCGCCTTCGGCAGCTACAACGCCAATCGCAACAACGCGCTGCCGACCGAGCCCGACTGGATCGCCGGCGTCTCGCTGCGCATGACCCTGCTCTCCAACTTCGATCGCCAGAAGGCGCTCTCGGCCGCCCGCGAGAACCAGGCCGCCGCCGCCGATGCCGCCGCGCAAGCGCGCCGCGACGTCGCCGGTGAGATCGTTCGCGCCTGGAACATCGCCGAAGCGGCGCGCCGCTCCTTCCTGCTGCTCGATGCCAACCTCGCCGCCGCGCAGGAAAATCTGCGCGTGCAGCAGCTTTCCTTCCGCGAAGGCGAGGTCGCCTCATCGGCGCTGATCGATGCCGAGGCGGCGCTGTCGACAGTCCGCACCCAGCGGCTCGCCGCCGCCTATGAATATGACCTGGGGTTGATGGCGCTGCTCGCCGCCAGCCACCGCGTCGACGACTATAGCGACTTCATGGCGCGTGCCGACCGGCACGTGGAGGACCAGCAATGACCGACGAGACCGCGGCTCCGCCGCGCCGCAAGCCGCCCATCCTCGCGATCGTGCTCGGCATCGCGGTGCTGGTGCTGATCGTCGGCGGGCTGTGGCTCGCCAACCGGCCCGCACCCGAGCAGCTGCAGGGCATGGTCGATGCCGACGAGGTCAATGTCGCCACCAAGGCGCTCGCCCGCGTCGAGACTCTGGTGGCCGAGGAAGGCCAGCGCGTCCGCGCCGGCACGCTGCTCGCGACGCTGTCGAGCCCGGAGATCGCCGGCGGCAAGGCGCAAGCGCAGGGCGCGGTGGACGCCGCCCGCGCGATCGCCTCGGAAACCAATGAGGGCGTGCGGCAGGAGGACATCGCCTCGTTGCGCTCCACTTGGCAGGCGGCGCAGGCGGCAGCCGACCTCGCCGCAGTGACCAGCCGGCGCACCGCGAACCTTTATGCGCAGGGCGTGGTCGCGGCGCAGCGGCGCGACGAGGCAGCGGCAGCGCGCGACGCCAGCGCCAAGCAGGCCGAGGCCGCGCGGCAACAGTATCTCAAAGCGCTCGCCGGCGCACGCCCGCAGAACAAGCAGGCGGCCAACGCCCAGGTCCGCATCGCCGAGGCGGCGCTGCAGACCGCCACCGCGCTCGGCAGCGAGACCCAGCTGGTCTCGCCGATCAACGGCGAGGTTTCGCGCAAGCTTGTGCAGCCCGGCGAAGTCGTCAGCCCGGTGATCCCCGCCTATCAGGTGCTCGACATCGACCATAGCTGGGTAGCGCTCACCGTGCGCGAGGATCGCTTCAAGTGGATCGCGATGGGCAAGCGGCTGCACGGCCACATCCCCGCGCTCGGCCGCGACGGCGATTTCGCGGTCTATCATATCGCCCCGCGCGGCGACTTCGCGACGTGGCGCGCAACGCGGCAGGCTTCGGGCTATGACGTCCGCGCCTTCGAGGTGAAGCTGCGCCCGGTCACGGCGATCCCCGGCCTGCGCCCCGGCATGAGCGTGCTGTTCGACTGGCCGCAATGAGCGCCTTCGGCCACGCCTTGGGGGCGGAGCTGCGCCATCTGGCGCGGGACCGCTGGGACCTGGCCGGGCTGACGCTGATCCCCGCGCTTCTGCTGTTTCTGATCGGTGCGATGTTCTGGCAGGGATCGATGCGGCGGCTGCCGATCGTGGTGATTGACGACGATCGCAGCTCGGCGAGCCGCGATATCCTGCGCGCGATCGACGCGGCGCCGCTGGTCCATATCGTCGCGATGCGCGCCACCGAGGCGGAGGCAGTGGAGGAAGTGCGGCGCGGCCATGCCAATGGCTTCGTCCACCTGCCCAAGGATCTCGGCGCGGGGCTTGCCCGCCACCGCACGCCGGTAATCCGCATCCTCTACAATGCCAGCTTCCTATCTTCCGGCTCGCAGGCGGCGAGCGGTGCGGAGAGCGCGGTGCAGGCCGCCGCCGCGTCGCTGGTGGTGGACCAGCTTTCCGGCCACGCCCTGCCCCCGGATCCGACGCGGCGCTTCGCCGTCGAGGCGGTGCCGCTCAACAACGCCGCGTCGAGCTTCGAGTGGTTCCTCAGCACGCTGATCTATCCGGCGGTGCTGCATCTGGTCGCGGCGGTCACCTCCGCGATGGCGCTGGGCCGGGAACTGGAGGGGCGGTCGCTCGGCGGCTGGGCGGCGCGCAGCGGCACGATCGTGCCCGCACTGTTCGGCAAGCTGCTGCCGTATGTCGGAGCCGCAAGCCTGTGGGGCATCGCCTGGCTGCTGTTCGTGACGCTGGGGCGCGGCTGGCGGGTGGAGGGCAGCGTAGCGGCGATCGTCGCGGGGCAGACGCTCTTCTATCTCGGCACCGCCGCGATTTCCGCGCTGCTCGTCGCGGCCACGCGCGAAACCGCCACGGCGCTGTCGGTCTGCGCGGTCTATGCGGGTTCGGCGTTAGCCTATGCGGGCGCCACCCTGCCGCTCAACGGCGGCAGCGGCTTCGCGCGCTTCTGGAGTGAGGTGCTGCCCCTCACCCATTACCTCGCGCTCCAGACCGGGCAGCTGGGCGGACAGGATGTCGCCACCATCTTCCCGCCGATTCTGGCACTGCTCGCCTATGTGCTGGTGCCGGGCGCGCTCGCCTGGCTGCTGATCCGGCGGCAGGCGCGATGAGTTTCGCCGCCGCCTTCCGCGCCACCTGGGCGACGGTGCTGACCTCCCGCACCCTGCTCAGCACGATGCTGCTCGCGGTGGTGCTCTATGCCTTCTACTATCCGGCGCCCTACAGCCAGGAAGTCGCTCAGCAACTGCCGGTGGTGCTGGTCGACGAGGACGGCAGCGCGCTCAGCCGCGAGCTGGTCCGCAACCTCGAAGCCACGCGCGCCGTGATCGTGGCCGAACATGCACCGAGCGTAGCCGAGGCTCAGGCGCAGCTCCGCGCGGGCAAGGTGGACGGCGTGGTGCTGATCGCCCGCGGACTGCAACGCCAGCTGCGTACCGGCGCGCCGGGGGCCGGGATCGCGGTATGGGTCAATGCCTCGTACCTCCTGCGCGCCAGCACGATCGGCGAGGCGGTGACCGAGGTGCTGCGCGATCTCGCCGTCGAGAAGCTGGACGTGCTGGGCCAGGCCGTGCGCACCGGGCCGCCGGTCACCATCGTCCGCGAGCCGATGTTCAACCCGACCGCGGGCTACAAGGGCTATGTCTTCCCCGCCGTGACCATCGTCATCATCCAGCAGACCCTGCTGTTCGGCGTCGCTACCTTCGTCGGCGGGCGGCGGCGCGATGGGCGCTGGCGGATGGGGCATGGCGAATATCTCGGCACGTGGGCAGCGTTCACATCGGTTGGGCTGCTGACCTGCCTGTTCCTGTTCGGCTTCATCTTCTGGGTGCAGGGCATCCCGCACGACGAGAATGTCGCGGGCATGCTGCTCGCCGCACCGTTGTTGGCGGCCTCGGTCGCCGGGCTGGGGCTGTGGCTGGGCAGCTATTTCGACCGGTCTGAGCGGGCGATGATGATCCTCGCGCCCACCTCCGCGCCCTTCTTCTTCCTCTCGGGCACTGCCTGGCCGCTCGACCAGATGCCGGGCTTCGTCTGCGCGGTGGCGCAGCTGATCCCCTCGACCAGCGGCGTGCAAGTATTCGTGCCGCTTAACCAGATGCACGCCAGCCTCGCCGACGTGGCGCCGGGGGTGCTCACGCTCCTCGGCCTTGCGCTCCTCTATGGCGGGCTAGGCTGGTGGCGGATCACCGGGCTGCGTCAGAAACTGAAGCTGAGCTAGCCGGCGACGAAGTCCGAACTCGCATAGCCTGCCTTGGCCGACGCCGGCCCAGCGGCGAGATGCTCGTAGCGGCCGGTCAGCGACAGCCGCGGGGTGAGTGACCAAACCTCCTGCAGCCGAGGGACATCGGAGGTCCGAGTGTGGCGGACTTCACTCTTTATACCGAAGGCGATCAACCACGATGCGGAAGGCTGTGGTTGCCTAGGGCCGCTTTTGGCCCGAGCGGTCGTTCAAAGTGACTGGTGGGAACGGCTTGAGCTGGTCGCAAACTGCCGCGCTGTGAACGTCAGCTATCCCTCCATTCCACATTCGAAGCGGTCATTCGCCTACCGGCCAGACTTGGGCATCCCGAACGGGAAAGCGGACGGGCTGCACTTAGGGATCGAAAAATTGAGGCTGAAGGTCTGATTTCGGTCGACCTCGGGAAACGGCTACTACGCGCCCATTCAAGCCGTTCGACGGCGAAATTTGCGCGCTTGGAAGCGGACATTCAGAATACGGCCAGGCCTGACCTGACCGACATTGCCGAGTTCTGGGAGAAGACCGAGGCCCAGCTTCTGGCTGATCTTTCGGCCGGCACCAAGCTGCGCACCCCGGTCAGTCTCATCTATCACAGCCTTGAGGATGTGAACGAGAAGCTGCGCCTCGGGCGCTATTTCTTCATGGACATCGTGCGCGATGGCATCGCGCTGTACGACGCGCCGGATCACCCCTTTGCCGAGCCGCAGCCGCTATCCCCAGAGCAGGCGCTCAAGGAGACGCAGGACTATTTCGAAGAGTGGTTCGAGACGGCTGGGCAGTTCTATCGACAGTACGAACATGCGGTCGCAGATGGAGCCCCAAACATCGCTCCTTTCGACCTTCATCAGACTGTCGAGCGGCTCTACCACTGCCTCTTTCTGGTCCGCACGCTCTACTCACCCAAGAGCCATAATCTCAACCGTCTGCGGGATCTGGCCGAGGAGTTGGAGCCATCGCTCAAAGCCGTCTGGCCGCGGGAAACCCGGTTCGAGAAGCGCTGTTATGCCCTGCTGCGCGACGCCTATGTGAAGGCGCGCTACTCGCGCTCCTATCGCATCACCGAGGAAGAACTGGACTGGATCGCGCAGCGCGTGAGCATGCTCCAGAACCTTGTTCGCCAGGCCTGCGAATGCCGGATCAACACATTGGCCAAAGTCGCCTGACAAGCGCCGCTGGGCGCAGCAGAGGAAATTTGGGCGGGCGCTGTACCCGGCTGTAGTATTCTACCGGTGTTTGCCGTCACGCGTTCGACAAAGCGATTTCTCGCGCTGATCGATCGCTGTTGGTATGGCATACGTCGCCTGCGATTGGCGCAATTTGGCGGTAACTGTCATATCCTGTCATATCGTGCGAGCAGCCCTTTGACGCGATCATTTAATGGTCCCGAACGGATCAGGCCGGCGGGACCGGAGACTGATCGTGACACCGACGAAGCTGCTTTTCGGTCAAATGCTGATCGTGCTGGCCATTGTCACGGCCGGTCTGTGGCTGGCAACCCAATGGGTTGCCGCAATGCTTGGGTTTCAGGAGGCGCTCGGTCCATGCTGGTTCTGGCTGCTCGATTGGCCGATCTACCGGCCCTGGTCGCTTTTCGTCTGGTGGTACCAGTTCGATGCCTATGCGCCCGTCATATTCGACAAGGGCGGAATCGTCGCGGGTGCCGGTGGCCTCGTGGCATGCGGCGCGGCGATATTCGGCTCGGTGCTGCGCGCGCGGCAGGCCCGTCATGTCACGACCTATGGGTCAGCCCAATGGGCTAATCGGCGCGCGATCAGCAGAGCGGGCTTGGCTGGTAAGGCTGGTATCGTGCTCGGCCAGACCGGATCGACCTATTTGCGGCACGATGGCCCCGAGCATGTCATGGCCTTTGCTCCGACCCGCTCGGGCAAGGGCGTGGGGCTGGTCGTTCCGACCCTGCTCAGCTGGACCGGGTCTGCAATCATCCATGATATCAAGGGCGAGAACTGGTCGATAACCGCCGGCTGGCGCGCCGGTTTCTCCCATTGCCTGCTGTTCAACCCGACCGATCTGCGCTCGGCGCGCTACAACCCGCTTCTGGAGGTGCGTCGCGGCGCCGACGAAGTGCGCGACGTCCAGAATATCGCCGATATCCTAGTCGACCCCGAGGGAGCGCTTTCTACGCGCAATCATTGGGAAAAGACGAGCCATTCGCTGCTGGTCGGCGCGATCCTCCATATCCTCTATGCGGAAGAGGAAAAGACGCTGGCGCGTGTCGCAAGCTTCCTGTCCGATCCCAAGCGCAGTTTCGTCGCGACGTTGCGCCACATGATGACCACCAATCATCTGGGCTACAAGGCAACAATCCAGGTTCATCCCGTCGTCGCCTCGGCGGCGCGCGAACTGCTCAACAAGAGCGAGAACGAACGGTCCGGCGTGCTTTCGACGGCGATGTCCTTCCTTGGCCTCTATCGCGATCCGGTCGTCGCCGAAATCACCTCGCGCTGCGACTGGCGGATCGCAGATCTGGTGGAAGGCAAGCAGCCATGTTCGCTTTATCTGGTCATCCCGCCGTCAGACATCAGCCGGACCAAACCGCTGGTTCGCTTGATCCTCAACCAGATCGGACGCCGTCTTACCGAGCGGCTCGATCAGGCGCCGACCAATCCTCATCGCCACCAGTTGCTCATGATGCTGGACGAATTTCCTGCTCTGGGCCGGCTCGATTTTTTCGAAACGAGCCTGGCATTCATGGCGGGCTACGGGATCCGCGCCTTTCTCATTGCGCAGAGCCTCAATCAGATCGAAAAGGCCTATGGCGAATATAATTCGGTCCTCGACAATTGCCATGTCCGCGTCGCCTTCGCGACCAATGATGAGCGAACCGCCAAGCGCATTTCCGATGCGCTGGGCACTGCGACCGAGCAACGGGCCATGCGCAACTACGCGGGCCATCGGCTCGCACCATGGCTCGCCCACGTCATGGTCAGCCGGCAGGAAACCGCGCGCCAGCTTCTGACACCAGGCGAAGTCATGCAACTCGCGGCAGATGAAGAGCTTGTTCTTGTCGCAGGCCATCCGCCCGTTCGGGCCCGCAAGCTGCGCTATTATCAGGACAGCAATTTTGCAGCGCGGCTTCTCCCGGCGCCGAGGCTCGGCCTCAATGGCTATGCGGACAGGCCGGCCAGGCGTCCCGATGTCTGGCAGGGCCTATGCGTGACGGAGGCAGCCATGCCGGCACCCCAGCAGTCATTGTCCTGCGAAAGCGATGCGATGGAGCAGCAGCGTCATCCGGCCTTGCCCGAAATGGGGGAGGGGGAGCGCGATCGAGACGGGTTGGAGCCGGATCGTGCGATTGCGGAGGATGATGATCTGATCGCCGACCAGCGCGCGATGGATCAGGCGCGGGCATTGGCCCCGGTGGTCCAGGGCCATGCGATCGACGCAACTGATCATAACCCCCTGCTGGGCCTGTGAGGCGATCATGAAAATCCGCCAGAATCTCTACATCGACCGCGACATTTGCGAGGAGCTTACCCAGCTTGCCCGCGGCCATGTGGGCAACAAGAGCCGCCTTGCCAATGACGCTCTGCGCAACTGGTTGGAGCAGCGCCGCCACAGCGAACTCGACACGCAGTTCAAGCTTCGGCTCGACAAGCTGTCCCGCGAACTCGAGTCCGCCCGGCGCGATATCGATCTGCTGGTCGAAACCCTGGCCCTGTTCATCCGCTACGAGCTCATGGTCCTGCCGCCACTGGCCGAGGGTGATGTCGCAGGACGGGCGCGGGGGCGCGAGCGATTCGGCGCGTTCGTGATGGAGGTCGGTCGCCAGCTTGCAGGCGGCAAGCGCGCTGCCGGCGAATTTTCCAAAAGCGAGACGATCCGTGGATGAGCTCGGTCCCTTCGTCCCCGCCAGCGATGAGCCGGCCGCGCGCCGTCGCCAGATGCTGCGGACCGCTATGGGGCCGGCCATCGCTGCCGCGCTTGCCGATCCTGAAGTGATCGAGATCATGGTCAATCCGGATGGTCGGCTGCGGCTTGATCGGCTGGGCGAGGGGCGCGTTACCACCGATACCGTCCTGGATAGTGGCGAGGCGGAGCGCATCATCCGGCTTGTGGCCGCCCATTTGCGGACCGAGATTCACGCCGGCGCCCCGATCCTTTCAGCAGAGCTGCCCTCGTGGGAAGAAGGAAGGGCAGGGGAGCGGTTCGAGGGCATCATCCCGCCGATCGCGCAGGCGCCCTGTTTTGCCATCCGCAAGCCTGCAACACGGCCCTATGCGCTAGACGACTATGTCTCCGACGGGATCATGTCGCATGTTGCCGCCGATATCCTGCGCGGCGCAGTGCGCGCCCATGCCAACATCCTGGTTGCTGGCGGGACCAGCTCGGGAAAGACCACGCTGGTCAACGCGCTGCTGCGGGAAATGGGCGAGGCAGACGAACGCCTCATCCTGATCGAGGATACAAGGGAGCTCCACAGCGCTGCTGCCGACACGGTCGCTTTGCGCACGCGTAGCGGCACGGCATCCATGTCGGATCTCGTCCGCTCGACGCTGCGGCTTCGCCCCGATCGGATCATTGTGGGCGAAGTCCGCGGCCCCGAAGCCCTCGACATGCTCAAGGCCTGGAACACGGGACATCCTGGCGGCATCGCGACGGTCCATGCCAATAGCGCGCTCGCCGCGCTCCACCGGCTTGAAAGCCTGATCCAGGAAGCCGTGGCCATCGTTCCGCGACAACTGATAGCCGAAGGCATCAACCTGATCGCCTTCCTGGAAGGGCGCGGCCAGGCGCGCCGTCTTGCCAGCATCGTGCGAATCCACGGCCTCGGGACCGACGGATCATATGCATGGTCGCACTGCCTTCCCGATCCCGCTTTGCAAGGAGAAACATCATGATCGTTCAGCCATCTTCTCGACCGCAAATGCTTGTCGCGTCCGTCATTCTGGGGACGGCCTTTCTCGCAGCTTCGGCACAGGCTGCCGGCTCGGGCATGCCGTGGGAAGAACCACTGCAGCAGGTCCTCGAATCGATCCAGGGGCCGGTCGCCAAGATCATGGCGCTCATCGTCATCATATCGACGGGGCTGGCCCTCGCGTTTGGCGAGGGATCTGGTGGATTTCGGCGCCTGATCCAGATCGTCTTCGGTTTGTCGATCGCCTTTGCAGCCTCCTCCTTCTTCCTGTCCTTTTTCAGCTTTGGCGGCGGAGCGCTCATCTCATGACGGCGCCGGAGGGGTTTGAAGTGCCGATCCATGCGAGCCTTACGGTGCCAATCCTGCTTGGCGGGGCACCACGGAGCCTCGCCATCATGAACGGCACCCTGGCGGCAGCCTTCGGTCTTGGCCTCCAGCAATGGCTGGCCGGCATCGCGATCTGGGCGATCGGCCACAGCCTGGCTGTCTTCATTGCCCGGCACGATCCCGATTTCGTGCCGGTCATCATGCGCCACATCCGGCAGAAGGGCTATCTGTCATGCTGAACCTTGCCGAATATCGGCGACGCTCCGACCGGCTTTCCGATCATCTGCCTTGGGCCTGTCTTGTCGCGCCAGGCATCGTCCTCAACAAGGATGGGAGCCTGCAGCGGAGCTTCCGCTTCCGCGGGCCGGACCTGGAAAGCGCGACGGAGGCCGAACTCATTTCGGCCTGCGCGCGGGCGAATAATGTGCTGCGGCGGTTCGGCAGTGGGTGGGCGATCTTCTTCGAGGCCGATCGGCGTGAGGCGCTGGCCTATCCGGAAGGAATATTTCCGGATGCCGCCTCCTGGCTGGTCGACCAGGAACGGCGCGAGGCCTTCCTTGCCGAAGGCCAGCATTTCGAGAGCCGCTATCATGGAACCCTGCTGTGGTTGCCGCCAGCCGATCAGAGCGATGCGCTGGGACGCAATCTCATCGAGAAGGACGGGCAGAGCGGCCGCGACTGGCGTCAGGCGCTTGCCGGCTTCGCCGCCGAGACCGATCGTGTCTTCGACCTCTTTGCGGCATTCATGCCCGAATTGGCCCCCCTCGATGACCAGGAAACCCTGACCTATCTTCACGGCACCATTTCGGAGCGGGCCCATCCTGTTCGCGTTCCCTCGACGCCCGCCTATCTGGATGCGATCCTTGCCGACACAGCCCTTGTCGGCGGTCTCGAGCCAATGCTCGGCAAGCTGCACATCCGTGCGCTGACCCTGCGTGCCTTCCCCAATCTCAGCCGGCCAGGGCTTCTCGATGCACTCAACAATCAGGGCTTTGCCTATCGCTGGATGACCCGCTTCATTGCGCTCGACAAGGTCGACGCAACCAAGGCCCTGACGCGCATTCGTCGCCAATGGTTCAGCAAGCGCAAATCGCTGACCGCCCTGTTGCGGGAGGTTATGTATAATCAGCCCACCCAATTGCTCGACACCGATGCCGACAACAAGGTCGTCGACGTTGATCTCGCGCTTCAGGCGCTGGGCGGCGACCATGTCGCCTTCGGCTATATGACCACGACGATCGTGGTGGCGGACGCCGACAGCGCGAAAGTCGAAGAAAAGGTGCGGGCGGTCGAGCGCGTGGTCAATGGCCTTGGCTTCACCTGCATTCGCGAAAGCGTAAACGCGGTCGAGGCCTGGCTCTCGAGCCTGCCGGGCCAGGTCTATGCCAATGTCCGCCAGCCCCTCATCCACAGCCTCAACCTCGCCCATATGATGCCGCTCTCGGCGATCTGGGCGGGCCCTGCGGACAATGGCCATCTTGCCGGGCCGCCGCTGCTGCAGGCGCAGACCCAGGGGGCGACCCCTTTCCGCCTCTCAACCCATGTCGAGGATGTCGGGCATGTGATGGTCGTCGGCCCGACTGGGGCGGGGAAATCCGTGTTGCTTGCTTTGATCGCCATGCAGTTTCGTCGCTATCCTGGTGCCCGACTGATCTTCTTCGACATGGGACTGTCCGCCCGCGCGACCATCCTCTCGATGGGAGGCAGCCATCACTGCCTGGGTGCGGGTGAGGGCGACATGTCGGAGCTCTCTTTCCAGCCGCTTCGCGGAATCGATGATGAGAAGGAGCGTGGCTGGGCAGCTGGCTGGATTGCGGGGCTTTTTGCCCAGGAGAAGCTGCTGATCACGCCGGAGGTGAATGAGGCGGTCTGGTCCGCGCTGTCTACCCTGGCCACGGCGCCGCCGGAGCAGCGAACCCTTACCGGCCTTTCGCTGATGCTCCAGTCCAACACGCTACGGTCCGCGCTCGCGCCCTATCTGCTCGAAGGTGCGCGTGGCGGCCTGCTCGATGCGGCGCGCGAGGAACTGGACGAGGCGGACGTCCAATGTTTCGAGACCGAGGCGCTGATGGGGCAGAAGGCAATCAGCGCATCTGTGCTCACCTATCTGTTTCATCGGATCGAGGCGCGCTTCGATGGCCGGCCGACGCTTCTCATCCTGGATGAGGCCTGGCGCCTGCTCGATGATCCCATGTTTGCAGGCCATATACGCGAATGGCTCAAGACGCTGCGCAAGAAGAATGTCGCCGTGATCTTTGCGACGCAGAGCCTTGCCGACATCAGCGGCAGCACGATCGCGCCAGCCATCATCGAAAGCTGTCCGCAACGCATTTTCCTGCCCAATGCGACCGCGGCCGAGCCACAGTCCCGCGAGACCTATGCCCGCTTCGGGCTCAACAGCAGGCAGATCGAACTCATCAGCCGCTCGACGCCCAAGAAGCATTATTATCTCCAGTCCCGTCGCGGAAACCGGCTCTTCGAGCTGGGCCTCGGGCCGATCGCGCGCGCCCTGTGCGGGGCATCGGATCAGGCCGCGCAGGAGCGGATCAGGGCTATCATGGCAACCCATGGGCGCACGGATTTCGCGGCCCACTTCCTTCGCAGCGCCGGTTTCGCGCAGGCGCAGGCCATGCTCGGCCAATTCCCCCGATCAGACATCATGGAGAAATGACATGTCCGTCAGACCCATATTCGTGCCGGCTCGAAGCATCGCGATGCTCAAGGTCGCCTTGCTGATCTCGCTGTCGGGCGGGCTAGCCGTGCCCGCGGCACAGGCCATTCCGGTGTTCGACAGCGCCAACTATGCCCAGAATCTGCTGACCGCCGCGCGCACGCTTCAGCAGATCAATCAGCAGATCCAGTCGCTGCAGAATGAAGCGACGATGCTGTCGAACATGGCCCGGAATTTGAGCCGTGCAAGCTTTCCCGAAATTCAGGCGATCAGCCAGCGTCTGAAAGAAGTCGAGCAATTGATGGCAACGGCGCAAGGCATCGATTTTCGCATCGATCGCTTCGAGACGCAGTTGCGTCACCTCTATCGGGCGGATTTCGATACCGCCCTGCGCCAGGATCAGCGGCTGGCTGATGCCAGGTCGCGGTTCGAGGCTGCCATGCAGGCGCATGAGCAGAGCATGCGGGTCCAGTCGACGATCGTGAGCGCGATCACCGATGATGCCGCGACGCTCGACGCCATTGCCGACCGCAGCCAGCAATCGGAAGGCGCTTTGCAGGTCGGGCAGGCGACGAACCAGCTGCTCGCGCTCGCGGCCAAGCAGCAGATGCAACTCCAGACCATGATGGCGGCGATGGAGCAGGCCCGCCGCACGCAGGCCGAAGCTGACGCCCGCGTCGCAGCCAAACAGTTCCTTGGCACCGGCAAGGCCTATTCCCCCAATTGAGATGAGGCAGCACCGGTCCCGCCGCTCTCTCGGCCGGATGCTGCCTCGTCGCGGAGCCTCGCCCATCGCTCCCCTCAGCGAGGCTCCGCGACACCGCCAATCAGGATATTGACGAGATGAATGACCTCAACGTCATCGACCGGTTCCTGGCGACCTTCATCGCCTATATCGACAGCGGCTTCGGATTGCTGGGCGGCGATGTCCGCTTCCTGACCGGGACCCTGATCGGGATCGACATGACGCTTGCCGCGCTGTTCTGGGCGATGGGCGGGGAGCAGGATGTGCTGGGCAAGCTCATCCGCAAGATCCTCTATGTCGGCGCGTTCGCCTTCATCATCACCAATTTCTCCGCGCTCTCGGTCATCATATTTCGATCGTTCGCCGCCGCAGGCCTGACCGCTGGCGGGGCAAGCATGTCGGCTGATGATCTGCTCAAGCCAGGCCGGCTTGCGGGCACCGGTTTCGAAGCGGCCTGGCCGCTGCTCGATCAGGCGTCGGAGATGACGGGCTTCACCAGCTTTTTCGACAATTTCCTGACGATCGCGATCCTGCTCTTTGCCTGGGCGATCGTGATCCTCGCATTCTTCGTGCTTGCCGTTCAGATGTTTGTGACGGTGATCGAGTTCAAGCTGGTCTCGCTCGCCGGCTTCATCCTCGTTCCCTTTGCGCTGTGGAACCGGACCAGCTTCCTGGCTGAACGGACATTGGGTCATGTCGTGAGCTGCGGTGTGAAGGTGATGGTCCTTGCCGTCATCGTCGGCATCGGCGCGACCTTCTTCAGTGAGTTCGTCGGCGCCTTGCCCGGCAGTCAGCCCGATATTGGTGCGGCCATGAGCTTGATGCTCGCCGCGCTCGCGCTGTTTGGCCTGGGCATATTCGCGCCCAGCGTTGCATCAGGCCTTGTGAGCGGTGCGCCGCAGCTGGGCGCCGGCTCGGCCGTTGCGACCATGGCTGGAGCCGGTGCCGCCGCGGCACTCGGCGGAGCCGGCATCGCTGGCGCCGCGCGTACCTTTGGCACGAGCGCCTTGTCCGCAATTCGCAGTGGTACCGCAATGGGGGCCGCTGCCCGGGCCTCCTATACGCTTGGGCAGGAAACCGCCGTCTCGTCCTCCATCGGCGCTGGAATGGGCGGAATTGCCCAGACTGTCAGGGGCGCAGCATCGCACAAATTGTCTGAAAGCCTGGGCTTCGATGGCGCCGTCGTTAGAGGGCAGGATTTGGCATGGAAGAACCGGGCGCCGCGCATGCCGGCTGGCGAGACCGGCGAGCAGGGCAAGCAATCGCGGCCGGGATGGGCGCAGGACATGCAGCAGCGGCAGGACAATCGTCACCATCGGCATCTTGCGGTCCAGGCGCTGCGGGAAGGGGATCGCGGTGGCGCAGCAGCTTTGCCTGACATTGAGGAAAAGGAGAATTGAGCCATGTTCTTCAAACGCGCGGCGCAACGCTATGCGCAGACGCCTTATCCCGTAACTCCCTATCAGCGCGCCGCCCAGGTCTGGGACGAGCGGATCGGAAGCGCCCGGGTGCAAGCCTATCATTGGCGGCTGATGGCCCTTGGAAGCCTTGGCCTCTCGGCTGTCATGGCTGCAGGACTTGTCTGGCAGTCACTCCAGAGCCGCGTCATCCCCTATGTCGTTGAAGTCGACCGACTGGGGGAACCGCGAGCGGTCAGTCCGGCCGAGGCTGTCTATGATCCCACCGACCACCAGATCTGCTGGCAGCTTGGCCGCTTCATCGAGAATGTGCGCGGTGTCTCTCTCGACCCCGTGCTGATGCGCAAGGCCTGGCTTCAGGCTTATGACTTTGCAAGCGAGCGCGGCGCCCTGCACCTCAATGACTATGCGCGCGAGCGTCAGCCCTTCGCGCGTATTGGCGATCGCACCGTCGCCGTCCAGATAATCAGCGTCCTGCGAGCGTCGGATCGATCCTTCCAGGTCAAATGGACGGAGACGGAATATGAGCGCGGCGCGCGGACCGGCACTTCACGATGGACCGCCATCCTCACCATATCACGGCACAGGCCAATCTCCGTTGATCGTCTCCGGCGCAATCCACTGGGCATTTATGTCGACGCGATCGACTGGAGCCGGGAGCTGGACGATGGCGAGTCTGTATCGCAGCCAGTCCGGCCACCGGCCGGATCACCCGCACGCGCTCCCTCGATTGATGTCGATGATATGGAGGCACGGTCATGAAGCAGTCCATTTTCTTCGTTCTCGCTCTTGTCTCGCTCACGTCCGGCGAGGCGTCACGGGCGCAGCAATTCACCGACTCGCGTCGCCAGGGCGGAGCGGTCGATGGGGAGGCTCGGAAGGCCCGGGGCGAACGGGCCGGTTCTGGCCAGTTTGTGGGCGCTTTCCAGGCCTTCCCTTACGCCGATGGCAGCATCTATCGGATTATGACCGCGCCTGAACGGGTAACGGACATCGTGCTGCAGGCCGGCGAGACTTTGGTCGCCGTTGCGAGCGGTGACACGGCGCGCTGGATTGTGGGGGACACGAGCAGCGGCTCCGGGCCGGACAAAAGGACACATATCCTGATCAAGCCCGCCAGCGCCGGCCTCACGACCAACCTCCTCGTGACGACAGACAGGCGAAGCTACCATCTCCTGTTGACCAGCGTTCGCGAAACCGGGCTTGCCGGCATTTCCTGGACCTACCCGCAAGACGCGCTGATCGCGTTGCGAGAGGCAGAACAGGCCAGAAGGCTCGCCGAACCAGTTGCATCGGGCCTGAGCGTTGAAAAGCTGGACTTTCGCTATTTCATTTCTGGCGACAGCCCAGCCTGGCGTCCGGTGCGGGCATTTGACGACGGGCGACAGACCTATATCGAATTTCCGTCCGATATCGGTGTGGGAGAGGCGCCTCCGCTGTTTGTCCTCTCGAAGGACGGCGAAGCACAACTGGTCAATTATCGGATGCGGGAACGCTTTTATGTGGTTGATCGCCTCTTCGATCGGGCCGAACTGCGCCTGGGCAAGAAGCGGCAGCAGATTGTCCGGATCAGCAAGGCTTCGTCCAAGCCCGCAAGGGCACGGCCATGAGTGCCGGGGCCGAAGCTGAGGCGAGAGACGAAGCGCCCGAAACGCAGCAAGCGCCCGACGCCGTCGCGAAAGTCGACCCCGAGACACTGGCCCTTCGCGCGCGGCCGCCCCGCACCATCCGTTTCCGCAAGCCTGTGATCATTGGCGGTACGGTCAGCACCTGCCTCTTGTTGGCGGCGGCTGGATGGATGGCGCTCGAACCGGGAGCCATCCAGCTTGCGCCTGCCCAGAGGGAGCCCGACAGCAAGGGGGCGAACGGAAGCGACACGCTCGCGGGCCTTCCGCGCAGCTATGGTGATGTGCCGCAACTGGGAGAGCCGCTACCCGGCGATCTCGGCCGGCCCATATTGCGCAAGCAGGCGCAACTGGCGCAGTAGCATTTGGTGGGCGGGCCTGGCGATCCAGCGCGAGATGCGGATCAGAAATTGGAGGACGCGAGGAAGGCGCGCGAACAGGCCGCCGCCGATCAGCGCGCGGCGCGCGCGTCGGGGCTGATCGCCACGGAGGCGACGCGCGAACGGTCGTCTGCCCTCCCGCCAGTTGCCGAGGTAAAGGCGATCCCGGCGAGCAGCTCTGATCTCACGGTGGAGCCGCAGCCCGCCGGGAGAACGCAAGATGCCAAGTCGCTATTTCTGGCGGACGTGGACAAAGGCCCGGACCTCAATCCGCACAGTGTCCAGCCTGCAGCATCCCCTTATGTCCTGTCTGCCGGATCGGTCATTTCCGCCAGCCTGAGCACCGGTCTGCGCTCGGATCTTCCCGGCCTCGTCGTCGCGCAGGTCACGGAGCGCGTCTATGACACTGCCACCGGGCAAATCCTGCTGGTCCCGCAAGGCGCGCGCCTCATCGGACGCTACGATAGTGTGGTGGCCTTCGGCCAGAGCCGCGCGCTCATCGCCTGGCAGCGAATAGTCTTTCCTGATGGCCGATCCATCAGGCTCGATAATGCGCCTGCAACTGATGCTGCTGGCTATGCCGGCCTGGAAGACCGGGTCGATTTTCATAGTTGGCAATTGCTCAAGGGCATTGCGGCTTCCACGCTCCTGGGCGTGGGCGCAAATCTGAGTTTTGATGGCGAGAGCGATCTCGTCCGCGCGCTGCGGGAGTCTGCCCAGACCAGCTCGGCGCGGGCAGGGGACCAACTGACCAGCCGCAATCTCTCAATCCAGCCGACCATCACGATACGGCCAGGCGCTCCGGTGCGGCTCCTCGTTCATCGCGATCTCATTCTCTCACCCTGGCAGGAAGGAACAACCGTGCCATGATCGACCTCAAGCTTCCGAAAATCCCGGATCGCACGCCGATCAAGATCACTGTCTCGATCATGCCGGGATTGCATGATGCCCTGCGTGACTATGCGTCGCTCTACGAGAAGGCCTACGGCCGGGAGGAGCCCGTCACCGAGCTCATACCTGCCATTTTGTCGGCATTTCTCGAGAATGACCGGGCCTTTGTGCGGGCGCGCGACACGCAAAAGCGCGAAAGCCGCGCATAGGAAGTGCCCGAAGGTGACGGACGATACCCCCATCCTCACCCTGCGCCAGGCGGCGGCCTTCCTTGCCCTTCATCCCAATACGGTTCGCTCACTCGTGCGTGCCGGCCAACTTCCCGGTTCGAAGACCGGGCGCAACTGGCGATTCATAGCGGCCGATCTTGTTGCCTGGATTCGGACGCGCTATCCTGATGGCGCACGGGTGCAGTTGAGTGCCGACGATAAGGAGGCAGCATGGCACTCTATCGACGTGCAAGCACATATTATGTCAAACTCACAGCACCAGACGGAACGCCAGTTAGACATTCTACTGGAACGACCGACCGGAAAAAGGCCCAGGAATATCACGACAAGCTGAAGGCCAGGCTGTGGGATATTGCCAAGCTCAAGGAAAAGCCGTCCCGGACCTGGGACGAGACGGCTTTGCGGTGGCTAAAGGAAAAGAAGCACAAGAAATCCTATCAGGATGATGTGTTCCGGATCCGGTTCTTCACCCGTTTCCTGCGCGGCAAGACATTGGATATGGTGAGTCGGGACATGATCGACGGCATCATTTCGACCCATCTCTCCGCAAAGGCAGCGCGGACCCGAGACCTTTATGTGGGGCTCATAAGAGCCATGTTTCGGATCGCAATGCGGGAGTGGGAGTGGATCGACACGATGCCCGCGTTCAAGACCTACGGGAAGGGCTTGGAGCCTCGCGTGCGGTGGTTGACCCGCCCGCAGGCCGATCGTCTTCTTGCAGAGCTTCCGGCCCATCAGCAGGACCTGATGCTGTTTGCGCTCGCGACCGGGCTTCGGCAGGGTAACATCACGGGATTGACCTGGGATCGGGTCGATCTTTCCCGCCGGATCATCACGATCGAGCATGGGGACACGAAAAATGGCGAAGCTTTGGGCGTCCCGCTCAATAATCTCGCTCTATCGGTTCTCGAACGGCAGTCAGGGCGTCATCCGACTCGCGTTTTTACCTATCAGGGGAAGTCCATCAGGCAGGTGAATACGAAGGCCTGGAAGAACGCCGTCAAGCGGGCAGGGATCAAGGATTTCCGCTGGCATGATCTGCGCCACACCTGGGCGAGCTGGCTTCGGCAGAATGATGTGCCCACCTGGGTGCTTCAGGAACTGGGTGGCTGGAAATCTGAGGTGATGGTGCGCCGTTACGCGCATATGTCAGTGAAGCATTTGCAGCCCTATGCCGACCAGCTGATTTTCAAGGACACAGAAGCGGCGAGCCAAGTGTCTGAGAAGATAGAGGCGGGTGGACACAAAAATGGACACAGGGCAGGGCCTCCGCGGCTCTACCTTGTGGAGTGAGTTCGGTAACTCACTGATACGACTGTGAGAAAATGGTGAGTCCAGCTGGGTTCGAACCAGCGACCTACTGATTAAAAGTCAGTTGCTCTACCGACTGAGCTATGGACCCCCTGTCGAGACCGCTCGCACTAGTGGCGTGCGGGCGGCTGGTCAACCTCTTGTGGCACGATGATAGGACGCTTTTCGCAAAAGCGCATGCAGATGCCGCACGCTCTGCCCGGAAGGCGGGCATTTCCAGTCGGGTGCGATGGCACTGAGCGGGCGCAGGACGAAGTCGCGCTGGGCAAAGGCGGGGTGGGGGATGATGAGGTCCCGGCTGCACCAGCGTCCGCCCGACCAGAGGATGATGTCGATGTCGAGCCGACGCGCGCCCCAGCGCTGGAAACGGCGGCGGCCAAGGCCGGTCTCGATGCCCTGCAGCGCGGCCAGCAGGACGGGCGGGGGCAGCGCGCTGGCGACCAGCAGCGCGGCGTTGGCGAAGCGGCGGCGCGAGGGGCCGAGCGGTGGCGTCTCGATCGTCGGCGACAGGGCGACCACATCGCCCAACGCGCCGATCCGGCGCACCGCTTCTGCCAGCAGGCGCGGCGGCGTCAGCCGGGCCGAGAGCGGCCGGTTTGACCCGATCGAGAGGGCATAAAGGTGGCGGCTTGTGTCCGGCATGGTGCAGCGCCTATCTGAGCGCCATGATCCTGCAAAGCCCCCTATCAAGTGAACCGCCCCGCGACTGTCCGCTCTGCCCCCGCCTGGTCGCGCTGCGCGCGGAATGCCGGGCGGAACTTCCCGACTGGTGGAACGCGCCGGTGCCCGCCTTTGGCGACCCGATGGCGCGGATCGGCATCATCGGCCTGGCGCCGGGCAAGCAGGGCGCGAACCGAACGGGTCGGCCCTTTACCGGCGATGTCGCGGGCGAGCTGTTCTTCGCGACGCTCAAGAAGTTCGGGCTGGCGCAGGGCAATTATGAGGCGCGGGTCGATGACGGGCTGGAACTGCGCGACGCAATCATCATCAATTCGGTCCGCTGCCTGCCGCCGCAGAACAAGCCGGTGCCGGCCGAAGTGCATGCCTGTCGGCCCTTCCTGGCCGATGGCGTGGCGCAACTGCCGCGCGCGCGGACCTTCATCGCGCTGGGCGAGATCGCGCATCAGTCGGCAGTGAAGGTGCTTGGCGGCAAGCTGCCCAAGGCCCGTTTTGCCCATGGCGCGGAGCATCGCATGCCTGACGGGCGGATGCTGATCGATAGCTATCATTGTTCGCGCTACAACCAGAATACCAACCGGCTGACGGCGGAGATGTTCGAGGCGGTGTTTGCGCGGGCGGTCGAACTGGCAGGGCTGACGTCCGCCAATTAGAGCATTTTCGAAGCAGATGGCATCATCTGCCGGCTCGGAAAATGCGGAAAACAAAAAGGCAAACAGAGGATGATCCGATTCAGTATGAACGGATCATCCTCTAGGCGCGGTGCGGGCCGAACAGGATGACGCCCGCGCCGACCAGGCTGAGCGCCACGCCGGCCATGTCCCAGCGGTCCGGCCGCACGCCCTCCACCAGCCAGAGCCAGAGCAGCGCCGAACTGATATAGACGCCGCCATAGGCCGCATAGGCGCGCCCGGCCGCCGCCGCGTCGACCAGGGTCAGCAGCCAGGCGAAGAGCAGCAGCGACCCCGTGCCGGGGATCAGCCACAGCATCGACTTGTCCATCCGCAGCCAGGCCCAGAAGGCGAAGCAACCGGCGATCTCGGCCAGGGCGGCGGCGATATAGACCAGGATCGACTGCATCAGCCGATCCGGGCCGGGTTGCGGCGCGCCATCAGATATCCTGCGCGATGCGGCCGTAAAGTTCGGGGCGGCGGTCGCGGAAGAAGCCCATGCCGGCGCGGTGGATCTTCGCCTTGGCAAGGTCCAGCGTGGCGACCAGCGCGCCATTGTCCTTGGCGTCGGACTCAGCGAGGAAATCGCCCCATTCGTCGCTGATGAAGCTGTGGCCATAGAATTTCTGGCCCTCTTCCTCGCCGATGCGGTTGGCGGCGATCACCGGCATGCAGTTGCTGACCGCATGGCCGATCATCGCGCGGCGCCACATCCGGCTGGTGTCCAACTCCGCATCATAGGGTTCGGAGCCGATCGCGGTCGGGTAGAACAGCATTTCCGCGCCCATCAGCGCCATGCAACGGGCGGTTTCGGGATACCATTGGTCCCAGCAGATGCCGACGCCCACGGTGCCATATTTGGTCGGCCACACCTTGAAGCCGGTATTGCCGGGGCGGAAATAATATTTTTCCTCATAGCCCGGACCGTCGGGGATGTGGCTCTTGCGATAGACCCCCATGATCTCGCCCTCATCATCGATCATGGCGAGCGAGTTGTAATAATGATGGCCATCCCGTTCGAAATAGCTGGTCGGGATATAGACGCCCAGATCCTTGGCCAGCTTGCGCATTTCCTGCACGGCGGGGTGCTGGTCGGTCGGCTGGGCGCGGTCGAACAGGGCTTCGTCCTCTTGCCGGCAGAAATAATGGCCCTCGAACAGTTCGGGCGGCAGGATGATCTTCGCGCCGCGGGCGGCGGCCTTGGTCACATGATCGGCGACCATGGCGATATTGTCGGCCATGTCGTCCGAAAAGGCGAGCTGCAGGGCGGCGACGGTCACGCGGGTCATTCATCACTCCATGATGGGTTCGCCGCGCGATATAGGGGCTATGGCGCCGCCGCGCTACCGGGAAGCGCCTATAGCAGGGAAGCCGATTGCTTGAGCACCATGGAGCACATCTTGCCCTTGGCATCGCCCTTCAGGCTGTCGAGCGAAATGTCCTTCTTGCCGGCATGAATGATGCCGGTCTCGCCGGACTTGAAGGCGCCCGAGCCCTTCACGCCCGGTTTCTTGTTCAGTTTGTCCAGCACGGCATTGGCGCTGGTCGCATCAACGAGCCGGTTCTTGACGCAATAGCCCAGCACGCCTGCGGCATTGTCGGCGCCCATGCCGATGATGCTGGGCAATTGGGCGGTGCCGGCGCTCGCGCCCAGCAGGATCAGTGAAGTGGCAACGATCGGACGAAACATGGGGCAATGCTCCTGAAGCCGGGCGATGCTGCGTCGCCCGGCCCGGAAATTGCGCCCGCATGCGCATCCCCGCAACGGGGGACTAACCCCTAGACCAGCGAGGGCATTTGCTGGCTGCAGCAGTGGAAGCTGCCGCCGCCCGACAGGATCGCGTCGCTGCGCAGGCCGATGATCTGGCGCCCCGGAAAGAAGGGCGCGAAGGCGTCGAGCGCCGCCTGATCATTGGGCTGGCCATAGATGGGGACGATGACGGCGGCGTTGCCGACATAGAAATTCATGTAGCTGGCCGGGATCGCTTCGCCATCGACCAGCACCAGGCCGGGCGAGGGGATGTCGACCACCTCCACGCCATGCGCCTTGGCGCGGGCGCGGGCGTCGGCATAGATGGCCGTGTTGGGATCGTCCGGCGTGGTCGCGATCGGCAGCGCCAGCTTGCCCGGCGCGACGAAGCGGGCGAGATTGTCGACATGGCCGTCGGTATGGTCGTTGAGCAGGCCATCGCCCAGCCACAGCATGTCGGACAGGCCCAGCGCGCCGGCCAGCAGCGTCTCGATCTTGCCGCGATCCAGATCCGGGTTGCGGTTGGGGTTGAGCAGGCATTGTTCGGTTGTGACGAACAGGCCGGTGCCGTCGGTGTCGATCGCGCCGCCCTCGAACACCCAATTCTGGGTGGAGGTCGCCATGCCGGTGGTTGCGGCCAGGCGCGCGCCAATATCCTCGTCACCGGGCATCTGATATTTGCCGCCCCAGCCGTTGAAGCCGAAATCGACCAGCGCGCGCTCCCCGGTCACGCCGTTCAGCACGGCGATCGGCGCGGTGTCGCGCAGCCATACGTCGCCCAGATTGTGGACGGCGATGGTGACGCCCGGCGCGACCAGGGCACGCGCAGCGTCGGCATCCGCCTCATTGGCGACGACCAGCCGCACCTCCTCGCCCTTGCCATCGGCGTGGAGCGCACTGGCGAAATCGGCGATCTGGCGACGCGCGCCGTCAAAGGCGCCGGGCCATTCGTCCGGGTTGGTCGGAAAGCCGATCCAGGTCCAGTCGTGCGGCGCCCATTCGGCAGGCATGCGAAAAGTCATAGATTTGTCCTTGCCCGGCGCGCTGGCCGGTCCGAGATAGCGGGAGAGATGTTGCGCGCTCCATAGCGCAGGGTCGCGGGTCTGGACAGAGGGTGTAGCGGGTGAAGAAGAGCGGATCGATCATGCTGGCGGCGCTGATGCTGGGCGCGGCGCCGCTGGCGCAGGCGGCGGACCTGCCCGAATGGCTGACCGGCGAATGGCAGCAGGAACGGGGCGACCGCTGGACCGAGGAGCTGTGGTCGCTGCCGCGCGGCGGGGTGATGATCGGCATGGGCCGCAGCGGGCGGGGCGAAAGCCTGCAAAGCTGGGAGGTGATGCGGGTCGTGCGGGCGGCGGACGGAACGCTGACGCTGCATGCGGCGCCGGAGGGCGGCAAGGAGACGATCTTCCCCGTGCTGGAACAGGGCGTGCGCGACATCAGCTTCGCCAATCCCGACCATGATTATCCCCAGCGCATCCGCTACTGGCGCGAAGGCCGTCTGCTGATGGCCGAAACCGCGATGATGGACGGCAGCAACGCCCAGAACTGGACCTATGCCCCGGCGGGGCAGTGAGGGGGAGCATTTTTGGGCGTAGAGAAGCTCACTGGCACCTCTTGATCGCGGCGCTTCCTGCATTCGCTAAAAGAATGGCATGATCAAGCGAGGCGAATTTATCTTGGTAACCGCAACGGCCGCGTTGACTGTCATCGCTGTTCTTACTCGTGGTCCGCTCGGTCGAACTCGACCTCACCTAGGGCCAATCGACATTCAGCCCCGACGGCCTGCAAATGGCGGTTTTCCGTGATTCCGGTGCTCACGTACTTTAAGTACGCTGCGCTTCGGGGCACGGAAAACCACCATTTTCGTCACGTCATCATCTGAATGTCGATCGCCCCTAGTACATGGTTTTCCTTCGACGGAACGCCTCTGACGTTCTCCTAGGCTCTATGACGAGTGTGGTGTGTCCCTTAAGGAAACGACTGTGTGGCGGGAGTTGAAGAAGCTGGGCTATGTCAAACTGAAGGCACGCCCACGTCACCATGCTCAGAACGAATATGCGTTCGCAGACTTCAAAAAGGGGGGTGACCTACCCCTCCCCCGGCAGTCCCTCGATCATAACGAGAGTCCAGCGGTTAAATACGATGGCCCGGACGCCTGCACAGGCGCGTCGAGCATGATGCTATCGTCCTGCACGAAGGCTCGACGCGCTTGCGGCCGCGTCGTCGGCGTACGGACAAGCCTTCCTCCCGATATGGCCGGTAGAGCTTCTTGCAGTTCATGCTCATGCCCTTGCGCTTCAGCATGACGCCGATCCGGCGATAGCCGAACCGACGGCGCTGCCCTGCGATCTCCCGCATGGCTTCGCGGATAGTTCCGTGGTCCGGCGGGTGTTCGCGCCTGGCCGTCTTGGGATCGACGCCAATCAGCACGCAGGCTCGGCGTCGTCAGCATTTGCCCACCAGGTCCTTCAGGATCGCGTTGTCCAGCATGCTATCGGCCAGGAGCAGCTTCAGCTTGCTGTTCTCGTCCTCCAATCGCCGCAACCGATGGGCATCGGAAACCTTCATGCCGCCGTACTTCGCCTTCAACTTGTAAATGCTCGCCGTGCTCAGCCTATGCTTGTGATAAACCTCCACCCTCGGAAGCCCTGCTTCCTGCTCCTTGATCATCCCGACGATCTGCGCTTCGGTGAAACGGCTCTTCCTCATGCGCCTGCTGCTTAATCGCGGGAAAACTCTACATCAGAACGAGGGACCTTTCGGGGGCGGGGGGGAGGGGCAGGGGCTTTGCAGCCGAGCAGGCAAAGATCAAAGCCGCTCTCTCGCGTGGCACGCCGATAGAGGTCTGGTTCCAGGACGAGGCCCTGATCGGCCAGGAAAACAAAAAACCGCGCTGGGCCAAGCGCGGCAGCCAGCCGTCAGCACCCAAGGACCAAAGAACGAAATCAACTTACATCTTCGGCGCCATCTGCCCGGAGCTTAGCAAGGGAGCAGGCCTGATCCTCCCGTTCCGCAACACCCAGGCCATGTCGCTGCACCTGCCGGAGATGTCGCTCGCTATCGAACCAGGTGCACACGGCGTTGTGCTGATGGAGAAAGTCGGGTGAAACATGGCCGAAAAGCTCGAAGTGCCAGAGAATATCAGCATCATTCCACTGCCGGCGAAATGCCCCGAATTCAACCCGGTCTAAAATATCTAGCTTTATGCGCAATAGCTGGCCGTCAACCCGGATCTTCACTTCATCGGCAACACGATCGCTTTTACTGCTGATACTGCTGATACTGCTGATACTGCTGATCACACGGTCGCTATCTGGACGCTCTGTTCCATCTTCGCGGTGCTTTTGCCAACGTCTGATGAACCGCGGCACTCGTTGTATCAGTCCACTGTCCGCTAACCACTCAGGGCGGCTGTAATATGTGCGCCGCCTGGGGCATCGCCTTCAGCCCCAGGGGCGTTCGCGATACCATTTGGTGATGACATGCTTGACGCCGCTGCGGACCTTCATGCCGTGATGGATGCTGGCGGGGTTGAAGCGATCCGGGGTGATGCGGTTGTTCCAGGCGAGCAGCTTGCCGGTTTCGGGTTGCACCGTCTTGCCAATCTTCGTGAAGCGGGTTGCGCCGCCGGCGGCCGGTTCGTTGAGATAGACCATCAAGGTCCAGGTGCGGTTGCCCGCGACCGCGCAGAATTTGTCATAGTCCGCGCCCTTGGGTTCGAAATAATCGGTATGCGCCTTGAATTCCTGGCCGACGCCGTAGCGCTGGCCCTGGATCGGTTCGCCATATTGGGTGGCGATGCCGGCGAAGCTGTCGAGCCGGGCGTTGATGGCGGCGACGAACGGGTCGCCATGGTCGAGGTCGCAGGTCTCGCTGGTGCGGAAATAGCCATCGCCATTGGCGTCGGCGATGGTCGAGGGGCGACGGTCTGCATCGATCCGCGCGATCACCTGCGCGCATTCATCAAGACTCAGGAAATCACGCTGGATGAAGAGGGTGAGATCCTTGCTGGGCACCCGCTGGACGCGCGGATGGCTGGCGATCCAGGCCGGATCGGCGTCAGGGGCGGCGGGCGGTGACAGGATCGGGTCGGACAAGGTCATGGGCATTTCCGCGAATGACGGCGCTGCAGGCCGGTTTCCGTGGCCCTAGCTATCGTTGACCCTGCGAAATGCAAGCATCGTCGCGGCCCCATTGCTACCTGTCATATTATGGTAACATAAACGTCATCTGGCAGTAAGAAGAGTTGCCTAGCAGGCGGGCGAACCAAGGGGGACATTTCGGCTCATGCGTGTGCCGTTCGGCGACAAGTTGCAAGGGTGGCGGCGCTATGCGCGGCCGGTCGACTGGCTGGGGCTGGTCGAGAAGCTGTCGCTGGCAGTGCTGGCGTTGCAGCTTGCCCGGCTGGTGTGGGTATTGCTGACGCCGGTCGGCGCCTTCGGCCCCTGGGAAGGGCGCCAGGCGCAGGTGCTTTCCGCCAGTGCGCGACAGGCGCTGTTCGCCAGTTTCGATCCCTTTTTCCGCACGGGCGCGTCGCAGGCGGGCAATGGCGTCGTCACCTCGCTGGCGCTGACGCTCTATGGCGTGCGGCTGAACGAGGGGACGGGGCAGGGATCGGCGATCCTGGCGACGCCCGACGGCATCCAGAACAGCTATGCCGTGGGCGACGAGATCATGCCCGGCGTGGTGCTGAAGGCGGTATTGTTCGACCATGTGACCATCGATCGCGGTGGGGCGGAGGAGCAGGTGTTCCTCGACCAGTCCCAGCCGGCGTCGGCGGCCGGCGGACCGGCTGGTGGGCCGGGCGGCGCGCCTGAGGGGGATATGGCGCCGGGCGAAGGTGCGCCCTCTCCGGTGCCGGGCCGCGATGCGCCGAGCGCCGATGCGGTGAAGCGCGACATCGGCTTTTCCCCGCGCACCCAGAATGGCCGGGTGACCGGGCTGGTGCTGAGCCCCAAGGGGCCGGGCTTTCAAAATGCCGGTTTCCAGGCCGGCGACATCGTGACCCAGATCAACGGCCAGCCGATCGGATCGGCCGGTGACCTGGCATCATTGCAGAACCAGATCGTGCCCGGCGCACGCCTGTCCCTGACCGTGGAGCGCGGCGCCGTCACCGTGCCGATCAACCTGATATTGCAAGGCCAATGACCAGACATATCCTCAAATATTCCGCCGCCCTCGCGCTGGTCCTGGCTGCCCCGGTCCCCGGCCATGCGCAGCAGACGCTGAATGTGCGCGATGCCGATATCCGCGCCTTCATCCAGGATGCCGCGCGCGTCACCGGCCGCACCTTCATCATCGACAACCGGGTGCAGGGCAAGGTGTCGGTGGTGACCGACCGGCCGCTGTCCAAGTCGGAATATTTCGAGATCGTGCTGTCGACGCTGCGCGCCAATGGCCTGGTCGCGGTGCCGGCGCCCGGTGGCGCCTATCGCATCCAGCCGGCGGACGGCGCGGCCGGCCAGCCGAGCGCGGTGGGCCGGGCGGCGACCCGCAACAGCTTCGTCACCGAAGTCTTCCGCCTGCGGTCGGTCGATGCGGCAAGCGTGCTGGAAACGCTGCGCCCGCTGATCAGCAAGGAAGGCACGGTCACCGCCAATCGCGCCGGTAACAGCATCGTCGTCGCCGACTATGCCGATAATGTCGCGCGCATCCGCCAGGTGATCGCGCGGGTCGACCGCGACACCAGCTCGACGCAGATGGTGATGCTGAAAAATGCCGGCGCGCGCGAGATCGCGACATCGCTGCAGGCGCTGGTGCAGAGTGGCGGCGGCGAAAATGGCGCGCCGGCGGCCGCCAGCGTGGTGCCGATCGACAGCAGCAATGCGATTGCGATCCGCGGCGATGTGAACACCGTCACGCGCCTCGCCAATATGGCGCGCGAGCTGGACCGTCAGGCGGCGAGCGGCACGGAAATCCGCGTCTATTGGCTGGAGCATGCCGATGCGGAGAGGCTGTTGCCGGTGTTGCAGCAGTTGATCGGCCAGTCGAGCAGTTCGCCCGTTACCTCGTCGGTGCCGGCGGCGGGCGCCAGCGGCGGCGCTGGCGGCGGTGCAGCCCCGGCCAGCGCTGCGGCAGCGCCGGTCGCAGCGGCCTCCAGCGGATCGAGCGGCAGCGGCATTTCGACCCGCGGCCCGGCGATCGTCACCCGCTATGAAGGCGCCAATGCGATCATCGTTGCCGCCAACAGCGACGTGCAGCGCATGCTGGGCGAGACCATCCGCCAGATCGACACCCGCCGCGAGCAGGTGCTGGTGGAGGCGATCATCGTCGAGATCAGCGACGCGGCGGCCAAGAAGCTGGGCGTGCAGTTCCTGCTGGGCAGCACATCGACCGGCTTTGCCGCGACCAATTACAGCAATGCCTCGCCCAGCCTGATCACCATCGCCGGTGCCTATGGCGCGACCAAGCTGGGCACCACCAAGACGACGGTGGTGGCGGCCGATGGCACGACCACGACGACCGAGACGCAGACCAACAGCGACCTGGCCAGCAGCCTGACCCAGGCGGCGGTTGACAGCCTGGCCAGCGCGACCGGCATCGTCGGGGGCCTTGGCACGCAGATCGGCAAGAATGGCATTTTCGGCGCGATCATCAATGCGGTGAAGTCGGATACCGAGAGCAATCTGCTTTCCACGCCGTCGGTGATGACGCTGGACAATCAGAAGGCGTCGATCCTGGTCGGCCAGCAGGTGCCGGTGACCACCGGGGAGGCGCTGAGCCAGAATTTCGACAACCAGTTCCGCACCGTCCAGCGCCAGGATGTCGGTATCAAGCTGGAGGTGAAGCCGCAGATCAACACCGGCGGTGCGATCAAGCTGTTCCTGAAGCAGGAAGTGTCGAGCGTGGCGGGGCCGGTCAGCAATTCGAGCAGCGACCTGATCATCAACAAGCGCGAGATCGAGACCACGGTCACGGTCGATGACGGCGAAATCCTGGCGCTGGGCGGCCTGCTGGACGATAATGAGCGCAAGACGATCGAGCGCATCCCGCTGCTGTCCGACATTCCGGGCATTGGCGAGCTGTTCAAGTCGCGCAGCAAGAGCCGGACCAAGACCAACCTCATGGTCTTCATCCGCCCGACCATCCTGCGCACCAAGGAAGATGCACAGCGCCTGACCCAGCAGCGTTATGGTTATGTGCGCGGCATGCAGTTGCAGCGCAGCCCCGACAGCGAGCCGACCATCGACGAGCTGGTGCGTGACTATATGGGCGCGCAGCCGCCGATCGCGCCGCAGCCTGGCGACATGACGGTCGAGCCGCAGGCCGGTGCCGCCGCGCCGGCAACATCGCCGGCACCGGGACAGGTCCAGGTCATCGAACCCACGGTGCGGCAGTCGAGCGGCGTCGTCCGCCCGGTCGACCTGCCGCCAAGCGGAGAGCAGAAGTGAGCGAACAGGAGCATGTGACGGTAATGCCGTCGGTTCTTCCGCCACGGCCCGTCGACATCCCCTATGGCTTTGCCCGCAAGCATGGCGTGGTGATGCTGCCGCAGGATGGCGAGCGACTGTCGATCGCGGTGCGCGAGGGCAGCGATCCGCGCGTGCTGTTGGAGGTGCGCCGTCATCTCGCCCGCAGCTTCGACGTGCGCTTTGTCGAGGCGCCGCAGTTCGACCGGCATCTGTCCGATCATTATGCGATGGAGGGCAGCGCCGCCGCCATGGCCGGGTCGATCGACGTCGGCGCGGACGAGCTGGACATATTGGCCGCCGACATTCCGACCGCCGACGATCTGCTCGACAGCGCAGACGACGCGCCGGCGATCCGCCTGATCAATGGCATCATTGCCGAGGCCGCGCGCCAGGGCGTGTCGGACATTCATATCGAACCCTATGAGACGGGCCTGATCGTGCGGATGCGCGTGGACGGCGTGCTGCGTGAGACGCTGCGCATGCCGCCGCATGTCGCGCCGGTGGTGGTCAGCCGCATCAAGGTGATGGCGCGGCTCGACATTGCCGAACGGCGCGTGCCGCAGGATGGCCGTATCGGCCTGACCCTGGGTGGCAAGCTGCTCGACGTGCGCGTATCGACCCTGCCGAGCCGGGCGGGCGAGCGGGTGGTGCTGCGTATCCTGGACAAGGAAAATGCCGGCATCACGCTCGACCTGCTGGGCATGACCGGCGCGCCCGACCGCATCTTCCGCGAGGGGCTGAGCGAGCCCAACGGCATCATCCTGGTCACCGGACCGACCGGTTCGGGCAAGACCACCACGCTCTATGCCGGCCTGCGCAACCTGAACGATGGCAGCCGCAACATTCTGACGGTCGAAGACCCGGTCGAATATGCGATGGAGGGCGTCGGCCAGACCCAGGTCAATGCCAAGGTCGGCCTGACCTTCGCCGCCGGGCTGCGCGCGATCCTGCGCCAGGATCCCGATGTCGTCATGGTCGGCGAAATCCGCGACCGCGAGACCGCCGAGATCGCGGTGCAGGCATCGCTGACCGGCCATCTCGTGCTGTCGACCGTCCATACCAATGACGCGGTCGGCGCGATCACCCGCATGCGCGACATGCGGGTCGAACCCTTCCTGCTCGCCTCGACGCTGCGCGCCGTCGTCGCCCAGCGGCTGGTGCGGCGGCTGTGCCAGCATTGCCGCGAGCCGGTGCAGGCCGACAAGTCGGCAAGCGCGCTGCTGGGCTTTGACCCCGGCACGATCATCTACCGGGCGCGTGGCTGCGACGAATGCAATGGCACCGGCTACAAGGGCCGGATCGGCGTGTTCGAGGCGATCCGCGTCGACGACACGATCCGCCGCCTGATCAACGATGGCGGCGACGAGTCGCTGATCGCCCGCCATGCCTTCCTCAATGCGCCGAACCTGGGGTCGGCTGCGCGCGCGCTGGTGCGCGACGGCCAGACCACGGCCGAGGAAGCGATCCGCGTGTCGCGCCGCGATGCGACCGAGGTGGAAACCATTGCCGATGGCTGATTTCGACTATGTCGCGATCGACCCGGCGGGCAAGGAACGCAAGGGCAGCATCAAGGCGGACAGCCTGGACGAGGCGCGGGGCAAGCTGGATGCGCGCAAGCTGTTCGTCGTCCGGCTGGAGCCGGGCGCGGTGTCGGTCGCGCGCAAGCGGGCTGGCCTGTCGCTGCGCGCGACCAAGCTGTCGGCCAAGGAACTGACGCTCTTCACCCGGCAGTTGTCCACGCTGATCCAGGTGAGCCCGCTGGAGGAATCGCTGCGCACGATCAGCCGGCAGAGCGAGCAGGATCATGTCCGCGCGATCGTGGGTAAGGTCCATTCGGGTGTGCTGGAGGGACGGCGACTGGCCGATGCGCTGGGCGCGGAGCCGAAAAGCTTTCCCGCCCTCTATCGCGCGATGGTGTCGGCCGGCGAAAGCTCGGGTAGCCTGCCGACCATCATGGAGCGTCTGTCGGAACTGATGGAGCGGCAGGCGATCATGCGCTCCAAGGTGCTGACCGCGATCGCCTATCCTTCCGTGCTGGCGACCTTTGCCGTGTTCGTGGTCGCGGCGCTGATGATCTTCGTCGTGCCCAAGGTGGTTGAGCAGTTCGACACGGTGGGGCAGCAATTGCCGTTGCTCACGCGGATGGTGATGGGCATTTCCGCCTTTCTGGCGGGCTATTGGTGGTTGTTGCTGATCCTGATTGGCCTCAGCGCCTTCGGCTTCTGGCGCGCGCTCAAGATCGACAGCTTCCGCTATCGCTTCGACGCGATGCTGCTGGGGCTGCCGGTGCTGGGCCGGCTGATCCGCGACCTGCACGCCGCGCGGATGGCGCGCACGCTCTCGACGATGGTGGCGAGCCGGCTGCCGCTGATGGAGGGGCTGTCGCTGACCGCCAACACGGTGCATAATCGGGTGCTGCGCAAGGCGTCGGACGAGATTGTCGAGGCGATCCGGGGCGGTGGCAGCCTGTCGGCGGCGTTGAAGCGGGCAGGGGTGTTTCCCCCGCTGCTGGTTTATCTGGCGGCGAGCGGCGAGAGTGCCGGGCGGCTCGACACGATGCTGGAACGCGCGGCCGATTATCTGGAACGCGAGTTCGACGCCTTCACCTCGGCCGCGCTCGCCATGCTGGAGCCGATCATCATCATATTGATGGGCGGCATCGTCGCCGTCATCATCCTGTCCATCCTGCTGCCGATCCTGCAGCTGCAAAGCCTGACCGGGGCTTGAAGGAGTAGAATATGCTGAAGTTGAACAAGATCCGGGCCGCGCTGATCGAACGGGAGGCGCAGCTTGCCGCCCGTCGCTCCGCCGAACAGGGCTTCACGTCTTCGAGGCGTTCCGCCGAACACGGCTTCACGCTGGTCGAACTGATGGTCGTGATCGTCATTATCGGCCTGCTGGCGACGATCGTGGCGATCAACGTCATTCCCGCGACCGACACCGCCCGCGTCGAAAAGGCCAAGGCCGACATTTCGACCATCGAGCAGGCGCTGGAGCAATATCGCCTCGACAACCTGACCTATCCTGCCGCGTCGGACGGGTTGCAGGCACTGCTCAATCCGCCCGCGTCGCTGGCGCAGCCGCAGCGCTACCGCCGGGGCGGCTATATCAAGAAGCTGCCGCAGGATCCGTGGGGTCGCGCCTATATCTACACCGTGCCGGGCAAGAAGGGCGCGTTCGACATCAGCTCGCTGGGCGCCGATGGCCAGCCGGGCGGCGAGAATGAGAATGCGGACATCTATTCCAGCGAAATGTGATGGCGCACGCGGAGTGGGGCGAGGTGCCTCGCTCCGCTCGGCAGGGGGCCTCGACAGGCTCAGCCCGAACGGTGGTGAGGCATTGGCTCCGCCACGCAACGGCTTTACCCTCATAGAACTGATGGTCGTGCTGACGATCATCGGCTTCATTTCGGCTGCCGTGGTGATCGCCATTCCCGATCCGCGCGGCCGGATCGTTGACGATGCCGACCGCTTTGCCGCGCGCGTTGCCGCCGCGCGCGACGAAGCGGTCGTTACCGCGCGCCCGATGGGCGTGTGGGTCTCCGCCTCGGGCTATGGGTTTCAGCGCCGCGAGGGCGGCCAGTGGGTGCCGATGGAGGAAAAGCCCTTCGTCAGCGCCAACTGGAAGACCGGCACGCGCGCATTGGTGGGGCAGGACGGCCGGCAACAGATTGCCTTTGACGGCACTGGCCTGCCCACCGATCCGCTGACCATCACCCTGGCGCGCGAGGCGGAGCGGGTGCAGGTCAGCGTCGACATGGCCGGAAAGGTCGCGGTCGGTGGCTGATCGGCGAAGCGAAAACGGTACCGCGCCTTCGTCGCGTTCCGCCCAACAGGGCTTCACGTCTTCTATGCGTTCCGCCCAGCAGGGCTTCACGTCTTTGAGGCGTTCCGCCGAACACGGCTTCACGCTGCTCGAAATGCTGGTTGCGCTGGCGGTGTTCAGCCTGGCGGCTTTGGCGCTGGTGCGGTTGCAGGGGGTGACGCTGCGCACCGCCGCCGATCTCGACAGCAAGGCGTTGGGCCAGATCGTCGCCCGCAACCTGATGGTCGAGGTGCAGAGCGATGTGG
This sequence comes from Sphingobium sp. MP9-4, assembly GCF_005281675.1. Lineage (NCBI taxonomy): Bacteria > Pseudomonadati > Pseudomonadota > Alphaproteobacteria > Sphingomonadales > Sphingobiaceae > Sphingobium > Sphingobium sp. MP9-4. Next base: position 67,901 of record NZ_LUFI01000033.1, read on the forward strand.
CCCCGCCCTCGGTCGGCGAGGAGGATGGCGAGGTCGAGAATGGCGGTCGCCGCTGGCACTGGACCCGCACCGTCAAGGCGACCGAGGACAAGCGCCTGTTGCAGGTCGATCTGGTGGTCGATGGCCAGCCGGGCGCATCGCCGGTGGTGCTCAGCTTCCTGCGGGAGGTGGAGTGATGAGGCCGGAGAAGCCACAGAGTGAACAAGGCTTCACGTCTTTGAGGCGTTCCGCCGAACACGGCTTCACGCTGATCGAGCTGCTCGTCGCGCTGATGATCTTCGCGATGCTGGCGGCGGCAGGTGTGCTGTTGCTGGGCAACAGCGTGTCGGCGCAGGCGCAGGTCAAGGCGCGGCTGGACGACATGGCGGCGATCCAGCGGGCCGCGGGGGCGTTGTCGGCCGATCTTGGCCAGGCGGTGCCGCGCATCAGCCGCACCGAGGCGGGGACGCTGGCGCCGGCCTTCTGGGCGCATCGCGATGGCGAGGAACAGCCGGTGATGCAGTTCGTGCGCGGCGGATGGGACAATCTGGGCGACCTGCCCCGGCCGTCCTTGCAGAAGGTCGAATATTGGGTGCGGCAAGGCCGGCTGGAACGGCGCGGCTATGCCCAGATCGACGGCGCGGCGGGCGACGAGCCGGCGGCGCTGCTCGACCATGTCGAGGAGGTGACGCTGCGCTTCCGCGACATTCAGGGCGAGTGGCGCGAGGAGTGGACGCCAGGCCAGCCCGACCTGATGCCGCGCGCGGTGGAGATGCTGGTCAAGCGCACCGGCGAGCCGCCGGTCACGCTGCGTTTCCTGGTGGCGCCCGGTCCCAAGGAAGCACCGCTTGACGATCAGGAGGCGGCCAATGCGGCGGCCTGATCCCAACCGGCCCGAAGAGCGCGGCGCCGCGCTGCTGACCGTATTGCTGCTGGTCGCGGTGATGGCGGTGGTGGCGGCCACGGCGCTGGAACGGGTAGCGCTGGCGACGCGGATGACCGGCAATGGCGGCGCGGTCGATCAGGGGCGGGCCTTTGCCGATGCGGGCATGGTGATCGCGCGCCTCAAGATCGGCGATCTGGTCGCGGCCAGCCCCGGCAAGACGACGCTGGCGGGCAACTGGATGGGCACGCCGCAGGCGATCCCGGTGCCCGGCGGCATGGCGACGGCGCGCGTGACCGACGGCAGCAACTGCTTCAACCTCAACAGCGTGGTCGCCGGCAATAATGAGAACAGCCTGAAGGTGCGCCCGGTGGCGGTTTCGCAGTTCCAGGCGCTGTTGCAGGCGCTGGGCGTCGATGTGCGCCAGGCGCAGGTCGCTGCCGCCTCGCTCGCCGACTGGATCGATACCGACAGCGTGCCCCAACCGGCTGGGGCGGAGGACGAAACCTATGCCCGCGCGGCGCGGCCCTATCGCTCCGCCAACCGCTTCATGGTCGACGCCAGCGAATTGCGGGCGGTGAACGGCATCACGCCGGCGGTCTATGATCTGGTCCGGCCCTGGGTCTGCGCGCTGCCGGTGTCGGACATGTCGCCGATCAATATCAATACCTTGCTGCCCGATCAGGCGCCCTTGTTCGCGATGCTGCTGCCGGGGCAGCTGAGCGTGGCGCAGGCACGGCAATTGCTGGCGCAACGGCCGGCGGAAGGCTACGGCAGCATACCGCAATTCTGGCAGGCACCCTCTCTGGTCGGGCTCAGTCCGCTTACCGAGGTGGCCGAGCAGGTCAAGTTGACGACGGGATTTTTCAGAGTGGACGTGTCGGTGAATGTAGGGGGAACGCAAGTGGTGGAGCGCGGGCTGATCGATGCCCGGCAACCGCCGATCCGGCTGGTGCGGCGCGATTGGGGGGTGGGCGCATGAGTTCGGCCGATGCCCTGATCATTGCCCTGCCCGAGGGGGCGGAGGACGCGCCGACCTGGATGCGGGTGGTGGATGGCGCGATCGTCCAGACCGGCGCAGGCGCCAACTGGCTGGCCGCCTGTGGCCTGGCCGCGCTGCCCGACAAGGCGCGGGTGATGCTGGTGCCGCCGGCCGCGCTGGTGGCGCTGCACTGGGTGTCGCATCCCGACCTGCCAGCGCGGCAGGGGCGGGCGGCGGCGCGGCTGGGCGTGCTGGCCGGCGCCATCCTGCCGTCCGACCAGCTGTTTGCCGCCGCGGACGAGAATGACGATCCCGCCCGCCCGCATATCGTGGCGGTCGCGGCGCGCAGTGACATGCAGCATTGGCTGCTCTGGGCGCAGCATCATGGGCTGGACCCCGACATCATCGTGCCGGCGGCGCTGCTGTTGCCGGAAAGCGATGATGGTTTCGTATCCGGAATGATTTGTGGGGCGTCCGTATTGCGCGGCCCTGACATGGCGCTGACCGCCGATATGGCGCTGCCTGAACTGATCGGCGATGCGCCGGTGCGGGAGGTTGGGGCGGACGAGATCGAAGCGCGGCTGGTTGCCGCACTCGATGCGCCGCCGATCGACCTGCGCCAGGGTGATTTCGCCAAGCGGGTGCGGCGGCAGATCGATACGCGGGCGCTGGGCGGGATCGCGATCTGGTGCGGCCTGATCCTGCTGGCCAGCCTGCTCATCAGCCTGGTGACCCTGGTGCGGCAGAATGTCGCCGCCAGCCAGGTTGATGGCGAGAGCCTGGCGCTGGCGCGGCAGGTGTTGCCCGAGGCGAGCGACGTGATGCAGGTCGAGGCGGAGATGGACCGGCAACTCGCCGCGCGCGGAGCCGGCGCCTATGCCTTCACCGCGCCGGTCGCCGGCCTGATGAGCGCGATGCAGGATGCGCCGGGCGTGTCGCTGACGGCGCTATCGCGCGATCCCGACGGGATGCTGCGCGCGACGCTGGCCGCCGCCAAGGCGGATGACATCAACATCGTGCTGCTGGCGTTGCAGGCGGCCGGTTACACGATCACCGCGACCCCGTCCCAGGATCCGGGCGGGCGCACGCTGGCAGATATTACGGTGCGGTCATGATGGACAGGATGAAGGCCTATTGGATCGAGCGGTCGCCGCGCGAACAATGGATGCTGGGCGTGATGTTCGCGCTGCTGGCGGTGGTCATATTGTGGCTGGGCGTGGCCCGGCCGCTGACCCATGCGCAGGTTTCCGCCCGCGATGCTTTGCGCGAGGCAACCGATCGCAACGCGGCGATTCGCGCCAAGGTGAAGCTGCTGAAACATCTGCCGCGCAGGCCCGCGCCGACCGGCCCGGCCATCCCGATCGAACAATTTGTCGGCCAGAGCGCCGGCGAGGCCGGGCTGACGTTGGAACGGGCGCAGCCGCAGGGCAATGACCGGATGGAGATCGCCATCGCCTCGGTCCGACCGGTGGCGATGATGAGTTGGATCGCGGGGCTGGAGGCGCAGGGGCTGCGCGTCGAGACGATGAGCGCGCGGCCCTCCCCGACGGCGGGCAGCGTGTCGGTGCAGGCGGTGCTGGTGCGCGGAGGCGGCCAGTGAAGGGGCTGATCCTGTCGCGCCGGATGCGCATCATCCTGATCGCGCTGTTCATATTCGGCCTGATCCTCTTCATTCCGATGCGGGTGGCGCTGGGGCTGGCGCAGTTCGACCGGCTGGGCCTGGCCGCGCGCGAGATACGCGGCAGCGTGTGGAGCGGGCGGATCGACCAGTTGATGCTGGGCGAAATGCCGATGGGGTCGGTGCGTGCCGGCCTGTCGCCCCTGTCGCTGCTGGTCGGCCGGGCGCGGTTCGACATCGCCCGCCATCGCGGCCAGCCCGACGATATCCAAGGGGCGCTGACCGTCGGACTAGACCGGATCGGCATCGATGACGTGACCGGTTCGGTGCCGCTGGGCCGCACCTTCGCGCCGCTACCGGTCAGCGGGCTGATGATGGAGGATGTCAGCGGCTATTATCGCGGCGATGTCTGCGGCCATGCCGAAGGCCGGGTGCGGGCGCGGATGGCGACGCAGATTGCCGGGCTGAACCTGTCGCAGGGGCTGTCGGGCACGGTCGCCTGTGATGGTGACGCGCTGCTGCTGCCGCTGGTCAGCCAGTCGGGAATGGAAAAGATTAACCTGCGTATCTGGCGGTCCGGCCGCTATACCGCCGAAATGCGGGTGGAAACCGCCGACCCGGCGCTGGCGGGGACGCTGGGGCAGGCGGGCTTCGCGACGGTCGGCAATGCCTATGTGCTGAAGGTCGAAGGGACGCTGTGATCCATCCCTGGGCGGCCCTGGTCGGCGCGATCGCGGGTGCGATCGCGGGCAGTTTCCTTGCCACGCTGATCCTGCGCTGGCCGCAGGGGCGCGGCGTGATGCGCGGCCGGTCGGCCTGCGACGGTTGTGGCCGGCTACTGGGGCCGATCGACCTGGTGCCGATGTTGAGCGCGCTGGTGCAGCGCGGCCGATGCCGGAGCTGCGGCGCGGCGATCGATCCGCTCCATGGCCGAGTGGAGGCGGGCTGCGCCATCATCGGCGCGCTGGCGCTGGGCTTCGCGCCGGATCTGGGCGGGATCGGCTGGGCGCTGCTCGGTTGGCTGCTGCTGACCCTGGCGCTACTGGACTGGCGCCATTTCTGGCTGCCCGATGCGCTGACCCTGCCGCTGGCCTTCTTCGGCTTTACCCTGGGGCTTTGGACCACCGATGTTGCGTTGATCGATCGGGTGATCGGCGCGGCGGCGGGCTATCTGGGGCTGCTGGCGATCGCGCTCGGCTATCGCGCGCTGCGCGGGCGTGAGGGGCTGGGGCTGGGCGACGCCAAGCTGCTCGGCGCGAGCGGCGCCTGGCTGGGCTGGCAGGCGCTGCCCTTCATCCTGCTGATCGCCGCCTCGCTGGGGCTGGCGGGGGCGCTGGTCGCGCTGGCGCTGGGCCGGGCCGTACAGGGGCAGAGCCGGGTGCCATTGGGGACTTTGCTGGCGATCGCGACGCTGCCGGGCTGGATCGTGCGAGGGTTGATCTAGGGACGATAGACATTCAGATGATGACGTGACGAAAATGGTGGTTTTCCGTGGTTCGGAGCACAGCGTACTTAGGGTCAGGACTCGTTGATCAAAGCCAAAAGATGACGGTGGCAGCGAGGGCGATGGCGGAGAAGAAGGCTGTCGGGCATGGATCGTAGCGGGTAGCAACCCGGCGCCAATCCTTGAGGCGTCCGAACATGATCTCGATGCGGTTGCGCCGTTTGTAGCGACACTTGTCGTATTTGGCGGGTTTGCTCCGGGATTTCCGGCCCGGGATGCACGGTTTGATACCCTTTTCCTGCAAGGCGTCACGAAACCAGTCGGCATCATAGCCCCGGTCGGCCAGCAGCCATTGGGCTTTGGGAAGCTCGTCGAGAAAAGCAGCAGCACCGATATAATCGCTGACCTGGCCCGCAGTCATGAAGAAGCAGATCGGGCGACCATTGGTATCCGTCACGGCATGAAGCTTGGTGTTCATGCCGCCTTTCGTGCGTCCGATCAGGCGGCCAGCATCCCCTTTTTTATCCGCAGGCTTGATGCCGTGCGGTGCGCCTTCAGATAGGTCGCGTCGATCATCACCGTCTTGCGTTCGGAAGACTGAGGCGCAGCCAAACCTTCCATCATCCGCAGGAACACGCCCTTATCGCTCCACCGCTTCCAGCGATTGTAGAGCGTCTT
>NZ_LUFI01000034.1:2500-67242 GCF_005281675.1 Sphingobium sp. MP9-4
CAGTATTGTCGTTGGTGGTGTGGACTCTCAAGCGTGAGGTAAGGGCATCTGGTGAATGCCTTGGCATGTACAGGCGATGAAGGACGTGGCACGCTGCGATAAGCGTGGGGGAGCCGTGAGCAGGCTTTGATCCCGCGATTTCCGAATGGGACAACCCACCTTCACCATTTAATTCCGTTATCGGTTCGCCGGTCGCGTAGTTAAATGGGAGAGGTATCACTAAGCTGAATAAAATAGGCTTTGGTGAAGCGAACCCGGAGAACTGAAACATCTCAGTACCCGGAGGAAAAGACATCAACCGAGATTCCGTTAGTAGTGGCGAGCGAACGCGGACCAGGCCAGTGCCTGATGTTTAATTAGCAGAACGATCTGGAAAGTTCGGCCATAGCGGGTGACAGCCCCGTATGCGAAAATGAAACATCAGGACTTGAGTAGGGCGGAGCACGTGAAACTCTGTCTGAACATGGGGGGACCACCCTCCAAGCCTAAATACTCGTACATGACCGATAGTGAACCAGTACCGTGAGGGAAAGGTGAAAAGCACCCCGATGAGGGGAGTGAAACAGTACCTGAAACCGGATGCCTACAAGCAGTGGGAGGGTCCTTGAGACCTGACCGCGTACCTCTTGCATAATGGGTCTGTGACTTAGTGTATCAAGCAAGCTTAAGCCGTTAGGTGTAGGCGCAGCGAAAGCGAGTCTGAATAGGGCGCCATAGTTTGATGCATTAGACCCGAAACCCGGCGATCTATGCATGACCAGGTTGAAGGTGCGGTAACACGCACTGGAGGACCGAACCGTTCAATGTTGAAAAATTGTCGGATGAGTTGTGCTTAGGGGTGAAAGGCCAATCAAGCCGGGAAATAGCTGGTTCTCCGCGAAATCTATTGAGGTAGAGCGTCGAATATTTGCCGTTGGGGGTAGAGCACTGGATGGATGCGGGGGTCGCGAGATCTACCAATTCTAACCAAACTCCGAATACCAACGAGTCTAGTTCGGCAGACAGACGGCGGGTGCTAAGGTCCGTCGTCAAAAGGGAAACAGCCCTAACCTACAGCTAAGGTCCCCAAGTCATCACTAAGTGGGAAAGCATGTGGGATTTCCAAAACAACCAGGAGGTTGGCTTAGAAGCAGCCATCCTTTAAAGAAAGCGTAACAGCTCACTGGTCTAAATAAGAGATCCTGCGGCGAAGATGTAACGGGGCTAAAGTGATGCACCGAAGCTTAGGGTTCAGTCTTTGACTGAGCGGTAGCGGAGCGTTCCGTAGGCCGTTGAAGCGGAAGGGTAACCGACCGTGGAGGTATCGGAAGTGCGAATGCAGACATGAGTAGCGATTAAGAGGGTGAGATGCCCTCTCGCCGAAATTCCAAGGGTTCCTGCTTAAAGCTAATCTGAGCAGGGTAAGCCGGCCCCTAAGACGAGCCCGAAGGGGGTAGTCGATGGGAACCACGTTAATATTCGTGGGCCTGGTGGTGTGTGACGGATGCCGTAAATTGTTCGGGCTTATTGGATTGCTCCGGGCAGTGAAGGGGTCCCAGGAAATAGCCCCACCGTATAGACCGTACCCTAAACCGACACAGGTGGAATGGTAGAGTATACCAAGGCGTTTGAGAGAAGTATCCTGAAGGAACTCGGCAAATTGCCTCCGTACCTTCGGAAGAAGGAGGCCCCATCTTAAGGCAACTTTTGATGGGGGGCACAGGCCAGGGGGTAGCGACTGTTTAGCAAAAACACAGGGCTCTGCTAAGTCGGCTTCAAGACGACGTATAGGGCCTGACGCCTGCCCGGTGCCTGAAGGTTAAGAGGAGGAGTGCAAGCTCTGAATTGAAGCCCAGGTAAACGGCGGCCGTAACTATAACGGTCCTAAGGTAGCGAAATTCCTTGTCGGGTAAGTTCCGACCTGCACGAATGGCGTAACGACTTCCCCACTGTCTCCAGGATATGCTCAGCGAAATTGAATTCTCCGTGAAGATGCGGAGTACCCGCGGTTAGACGGAAAGACCCCGTGCACCTTTACTGCAGCTTCAGAGTGGCATTAGGAAAGAACTGTGTAGCATAGGTGGGAGGCTTTGAAGCATTGACGCCAGTTGATGTGGAGCCATAGGTGAAATACCACCCTGTTGTTTTCTGATGTCTAACCTCGCACCGTTATCCGGTGCAGGGACCCTCTGTGGCGGGTAGTTTGACTGGGGCGGTCGCCTCCTAAAGAGTAACGGAGGCGCGCGATGGTGGGCTCAGGACGGTTGGAAACCGTCTGTTAGAGTGCAATGGCATAAGCCCGCCTGACTGCGAGACTGACAAGTCGAGCAGAGACGAAAGTCGGTCATAGTGATCCGGTGGTCCCTCGTGGAAGGGCCATCGCTCAACGGATAAAAGGTACGCCGGGGATAACAGGCTGATGATTCCCAAGAGCTCATATCGACGGAATCGTTTGGCACCTCGATGTCGGCTCATCACATCCTGGGGCTGGAGCAGGTCCCAAGGGTTTGGCTGTTCGCCAATTAAAGTGGTACGTGAGCTGGGTTCAGAACGTCGCGAGACAGTTTGGTCCCTATCTGCCGTGGGCGTCGAAATTTGAGAGGAGTTGACCCTAGTACGAGAGGACCGGGTTGAACATACCTCTGGTGTACCTGTCGTCACGCCAGTGGCGCAGCAGGGTAGCTATGTATGGACGGGATAACCGCTGAAAGCATCTAAGCGGGAAGCCTCCCTCAAGATAAGATTTCATCGAGCCGTCGTAGACCACGACGTTGATAGGCTGGATGTGGAAGTGCGGTAACGCATGGAGCTAACCAGTCCTAATTGCTCTGTTCGCGCTTAAGAGTCCCACCATCAACGACAATGCTGGAAACAGCCAAGACGCTGATGGCGTGGTTTTAAGCCAGCCCAGATATACGAACATCAAACACACAAGCTCTTGTTGTTCACTTTCCCAAGTGAAAGTGAATAGTGCACGGTATCGATTAAAAACCCGCAGTTATGCGCCTGCTTCATTGCTTGGTGACCATAGCGTCTGTGACCCACCCGATCCCATCCCGAACTCGGCCGTGAAACCAGTCTGCGCCGATGGTACTATTGCTCAAGCACTGGAAGAGTAGGGCGTCGCCAGGCATTGAAGCACGCGCATAGCAACGGATCAAAAACCCATCACAATGTTACAAAATAGGGCGGCCCACAAAGCCGCCCTTTTTGCATGTCAGGGCCACACAAAACGCCCAGTGTCGCGGGATGGAGCAGCCCGGTAGCTCGTCAGGCTCATAACCTGAAGGTCGTAGGTTCAAATCCTACTCCCGCAACCAAACTCACAACACAACACACACGCACGCCGCCTCGGACCACTCCAAGGCGGCTTTTCTGCGTCCGCGCCCTACCAGACCAGCGGAAGCGACTTCGGTCCAACCACACCGCCAGGCCAGTAGCTGATCTCCGCATCCGACCGAACCGCAAAGTCAGGAATGCGCCGCAGCCACTCCTGCAACGCAACCTTCACCTCCAGACGCGCCAAATGCGCGCCGATGCAGCTATGCACCCCGCCGGCAAAGGCCAGAATCGGCTTGCGCGGTCGGTCGAAGTCCACGCGCGTCGGGTCCGGGAAGACATCCGGGTCATAGTTGCAGGCGGGCAGGATGCTGTTGAACTTGTCGCCCTTCTTCATCTGTACGCCGCGCATTTCCAGATCCTGGGTAAGGGTCCGGCCGGAAAAGGTAACGGAAAAGACCCGCAGCAATTCCTCCACTTGGGCATTGATCTGGTCGGGATGGGCGATGATCTCGTGCCGCCGATCGGGATTTTCCGCCAGCCACAGCCAGATATTGTTGAGCGTCGCGAACACGGTGTCGAGCCCGGCGATGAACAGGAAGAAGGTAAAGCCAAAAATCTCCCGCTCGGTCAGCGGTTCGCCGCCGGGCCGCGCCTGGATGATCGTACTGATGACGCCATCATCGGGCCTGGCCGTCTTCTCGACGATCACCTGCGCCAGATAGGCCTCGATCCCGCGCATGGCGAGGCCGGCGGTCATGCGATCCTGCGAATGGAGCAGGTCGACCGCCCAGCCGACGAAGGTATCGCGCATCTCCTGCGGCAGGCCCATCAGGTCGAGGAAGATCGACACCGGCAGCGGGCGGCCAAAGGCCGTAGTGAACTCCACTTCGCCCGCATCGATGAAGCCATCGATCAGCTCGTTGGAAAGGCGGCGCATATAGGCTTCGAGCCGCAGCACGCTTTGCGGCGAGAAGGTCGAATCGAGGATCGCGCGATATTTGCGATGATGCGGCGGATCGATCTCCAGCGGAATGAAATGGAAATAATTATTGGGATCGCGCGGGAAGGGGGTGGCCCCGGCGGTGGTAAAATATTCCGGGTGGCGCAACGCGAAGAAGGCATCCTCATGCTTGATCGTACACCAGCTGTTCCCGATCAGCGGATTGACGCTGTAGAAGATCGGCGGATGCGTCTCGTGCAGCTTCGCCATGAAGGCGTGGGGCGCGGCGAGAAATTCCGGGCCGGTGGTCAGGCCGATCTCGCGCACCAGTTCGGGCGGGACATGGGCGGGAATGTCCATAACGGGCGTCGCTTGGGCGGTTGCCATGATCGGGCTCCTCAATATTGCGCGGCGGGCAGATGGACGACCAGCCCGTCGAGCGCATCGCTGGCGATGATCTGGCAGCTCAGGCGGCTGCTCTGGCGGCGCTCGCTGGCGGTACATTCAAGCATGTCCAGCTCGGTCTGCGCCGGCGCGGGCAGGCGGTCGGCCCAATCCTCCTCGACATAGCAATGGCAGGTCGCGCAGGCGAGCCCGCCGCCGCATTCGCCGACCATGCCCTCCAGCCCCTCATTGAGCGCCGCGCGCATCAGATTCTCGCCCGCCGGCACATCGATCCGATGCTCCGCACCGCTGGCCTCGACAAAGAGGACCGTCGCCATCTTGCTCTCCCATATATCTTCGTGATGAGAACGGTGTTCTCAATGCTGGCACTATAGTCGCGGGCTGCTAGATGGAAAGCGATTATTGCAGAGAGGATCGATGAGCATGTACCGGGCGCTGCAGACCGACGACGCGATCGCGGAACTGGACGATCGTAACCAGCAGATCGTCGCCGCCGCCTATGATCTGCTCGACGAGGAGGGGCTGGAAGGGCTGACCATCCGTGCCGTATTGCAGCGCACCGGGCTGGCCCGTCGGGCGCTATACGATCGCTTTGCGGGCAAGGATGATCTGGTCCTGGCGGTGTTTGACCACACACTTCGCCGCGCAGCGGAACAGTTCGGCGAACAGGTGCGCGACCTGCCGGACCCGCTGGCGCGCTTGCATCATATCGTGACGGCCATCGTCATCGGTCGCGCAGCCATTGATGGCGATTGGCAAGGCGGCCAGCGCCGGAGCGCGGCGCTCAGCCGCGAGCATCTGCGCCTGGCGGAGGCGCGTCCGGTCGAACTGCAAAAAGCTGTCAGCCCGCTCATCGACCTGATCGCCACGATCCTGTCCGAAGGCATGGCAGAGGGGCAGGTCCGCGCAGGACCGGCGTCGTGGATGGCGCTGCTCGTCTATAATCTGGTCTCGACCACCGTCCACAGCCAGTTGCTTGCCGAAGAGGCCGCCATTCCCGACCGCCAGCGCCGATCCGAACTGGCGGTGGAGATATGGGAATTTTGTCGCCGGGCGATTGCGGTCTAGCGCGCCAGCTTCAGCCGATCGCGGAAGAAGGCGGTCATGACGTCGAAGGCCTCACGCGATTCTGGCAGGGCGGGATCGTAGAAGAAGGCATGGCCCAGCCCATCCCACATATGCAGGTCGGCATCGACCCCGGCCTTGATCAGTTCGCGATGGGTATTGACGGTCGCGCTCATCTCGAAGGCGCGGGTGCCGGTGATCAGCAGCGTCGGCGGAAACAGTTTCAGCGTGGCCGGCGACAGCGCCGGTGACACCAGCGGATCGCTACGGTCGATACCCTTGAAATAGGCGCGGACATCGTCGCGCGGCGGCAGCGCCTGGAACGGCCGGGCAAAGCTCTGGCTGTCGCCGCCCCAGCGCGCATCGCCCGACGCGCAGAAGATGCCGATTGCGCCGGGCAGCGGCAGTTTCTCATGGATGAACCAAGCGATCGCCTCGGCCGTCAGCAATCCGCCGGCCGAACAGCCGAAGATGCCAATATCCTGCGGCTGGTAGGTCTTGAGCAGTGCGCGATAGACCTTGGTCACATCCTCGGTCGCCGCCGGCCATATGGTCTCGGGCGCCTGGCGATAGGTGATGGAGAGGATCTCCACCCCGACCAGCCCCGCAAGCGGGATCGATTCCATCATGCCGGTGCCGCCGGCCACGCCCATGATGAAGCCGCCGCCCGGCAGGTTGAGCAATATCTTCCTGCGGTTGCCCGGTGCGATGCCAGCCGCCGGCGTCGCACGCACGGCCGCTATGCCGGCAATCTGCTCCTCGCGCGTCGTCACCTTGTACATCGCCTTCAGCGCATCGATGCGCGGCGCGACCAGTTGCGGCATGCGCTGGCGCAGCGCACCGGCCTGCCCGGCGGCGACCGCGCGCATCATCGGCTCTTCGGGATCGGTCGGCGTGCGCGGCAGCGCCTTCTTTGCCGCCTCGCTCAGATAGATGGAGGGGGGCAGGCGAAAGCCGGGAACATGGACCGTGCCATCCGGCTCGATCGTGCCGGTAGCCGCCGGGCTATCGGGTGGCGGCGTCTGGGCCGCTGCCGTCCCGGCCAGGGCCAGCAGGACAAACGGCAAGGCGAATCGCATCGTCATGAACATCGCTCCTCTCCATCTTATATTATGGCATATAAGATATCGACTTGAGCCGGCACGGCAAGGGGGCTAGACCGGCGGGGTGACGATCGATCCCGACAGCGCCTTCACCGACCCGCTCGACGCGATGCTGGGCTTCCATCTCCGCCGCACCGCAGCGGCGGTGACCGGCGCGCTGGGCGAGGCGCTGGCCCCGCTCGGCCTCAATCCTGGAGAAGCCACGCTGCTGCGGCTGATCGGTGCCAATCCAGGGTGCAGCCAGAGCGACATTGCCCGTGCGTTGCGCGCCCAGCCGGCCAATCTGGTGCCGCTCATCAACAAGCTGGCGCTGTCTGGCCTGTTGGAGAAGGGCGCGGGCAAGGGCCGTGCGATCCCGCTGACGCTGACGGCGGAGGGACTAGCGCTGCACGGCCAGGTCTGTGCGGCGTTTGACGCGCATGAGGCGCGGATTGGTCGCGCCATCCCGGTCGAACAGCGCCGCGACGTCATTGCCCTGCTGCGCCAGATCTGCCTCGACGCCTGTTGCGGTCCGGACTAGCCGGCGTCCGCCTCCACCCATAGCGGGTGCCGCACCATGGCTTGAGCGAACAGCTCGGATTCCAGATGCCCGGCCAGCCAGCCGCGCAATGCGGCCCAGGGCTGCGCGGCAAACCAGTCCGGCTCCACCGCCGCAAACTGCCGCACGAATGGAAAGATCGCCATGTCGGCCAATGTCCGCCGCGCACCGCAAAGCTGGGCCTGATCCCGCAACCGCGCCTCCAGCGCGTCGAGCAGCCCGGCCGCCTCGGTCCGATGGGCGACCGGGTCGCTGCCATGGCGCTCGGCATATTTGTAGCGATCGAGATGCCGTTTGAACGGCCCGTCATTGGTCGCGATCAGCGCCGCGTCGTCACCCGCCAGCCACGCCTCTGGGTCATGCCGCCCCAGCGCCCAGCGCATGATCGCCAGACTCTCGTCGATCACCCGGCCGTCGGGCAGCACCAGCACCGGCACCGTCCCCTTGGGCGACGCGGCCAGCATCGCCGCCGGTTTGGCGCGCAGCAGGATTTCGCGATGCGCCACCGCCTGCCCGCTCACCAGCAACGCCAGCCGCGCCCGCATCGCATAGGGACAACGGCGGAAGGAATAGAGGATCGGGGCATCGGCCATGGCCCGCCCTAACCGAGCGGCGAGCCAAAGAGTAGTCTTACTCCGCCTCGACCCATGTCGTCGTCAGCGCGCGCGGCGAGAGATATTTGGTCGAGGTCCAGCCGCCATCCACGACGATCGTCTGTCCGTTGATGAAGGCGGCGCCGGGCGAGCAGAGGAAGGCGATGGTGCTGGCCACATCCTCCACCTCGCCCAGCCGCGGGAAGGGGGTGGTCTCCACATTCACCCGCTTGAACATCTCGTCCTCGAACCGGTGGCGCACCATGTCGGTCATGGTGACGCCAGGCGCGACGCAATTGGCGCGGATGCCCTGCGGCCCATAGTCGCAGGCGATATGCTTGGTCAGCGCGTCCAGCCCGCCCTTGGCCGCCGAATAGGCGCCGCCGCGCCGCCCGCCGATCACCGCATAGGTGGAGGTGACGTTCACGATGCCGCAGCCCTCGCCCATATGGACGATCGCCTCGCGCGCCAGGCGGAAGGGCGCGCGCAGCATCAGGTCCAGGAACCCGTCCAGCGTGGCGTCGTCGGTTTCGTGCAGCGGCTTGGGGCTGCCCGCGCCGGCATTGTTGACCAGGAAGTCGATCCGGCCGAACCGGTCGAGCGCCAGCTGGACGATCTGCGCCGGGGCATCGTCGGCGGTGACGTCGATCGACAGGGTGGCGACCCGCGCCGGTTCGCCGATTTCGCTCTCCAGCGTCTCCAGCTTGGCCGGATCGCGGCCGACGCCGACGATCGCCATGCCGGCGTCATGCAGCATCTTCGCCGTGCAGAGCCCGATGCCGCTGCCCGCCCCGGTGATGATCGCTACCTGCATCTATCCTGTCCTCTACTCTGTCCTGCCCCGCTCTTATCCGCTTCGCCGGGCATCGGCGAACCGCCATGGCGATGCCTTGCCGCCCCGGCTTGAACCCGCGCGCGCGCCGCGTCACCCCTGCGCCATCATCTGCATAATCCAGCGAAAGGCCCGCTCATGTCCGAACTGCGCTACGACGATCGCGTCATCGTCATCACCGGTGCCGGGCGGGGGCTTGGCCGCGCCTATGCGGAACTGCTCGGCGCACGCGGCGCCAGGGTCGTGGTCAATGATCCGGGCAGCGCCGTGCGCGGCGAGGGGATCGATGCCGGCCCGGCGGCCGAAGTGGTGGCCGCGATCAAGGCGCAGGGCGGCGACGCGATCGTCTCGACCGACAGCGTCGCCACGCCGGAGGGCGGCCGCGCCATCATAGAGGCGGCGCTCGACCATTATGGCCGGATCGACGGGCTGATCCACAATGCCGGCAACGTCCGCTACGGCTCGATGCAGGCGCTCAGCCAGGAGGATTTCGATGCCGTGCTGGACGTTCATCTGCGCGGCGCCTTCCATGTCGCGCGCGCTGCCTTCCCGCATATGTGCAAGGCGCGCTATGGCCGCATCATCCTCACCAGCTCGATCGGCGGCCTCTATGGCAATCGCGATTGCGTCAATTATGGCATGTCCAAATCGGGCATGATCGGCCTCAACAATGTGCTCGCGCTGGAGGGGGAGGCCGAAGGGGTCAAATCCAACATCATCGTGCCCGGCGCCGTCACCCGCATGGCCGAGGGGTTGGATATCTCGCAATATCCGCCGATGGGGCCGGAACTGGTCTCGCCGGTCGTCGCCTGGCTGGCGCATGAAAGCTGTTCGGTCACCGGCGAGATGCTGGTGTCGATCGCCGGCCGGGTCGCCCGCGCCTTCATCGCCGAAAGCAAGGGCGTCTATCAGCCCAGCTGGACGCCGGAGGATGTCGGCGCCCGGATCGACGCGATCATGGACAGCCAGGATCCGCTGGTCTTCGGGCTTGAGGGCCATGTCGATCATATCCGCTACAGCTTCGGCCGCGCCGTCGCGGGGGAATAGGGCGCGCGGTCAGGTCGAACCCGGCCGATCGCATCCGGCCAGTCGAACCCCGGCGGTCGATGCGCTATGGATCGGGCATCCCCGTGCGGAGTCGGAACCCATGAAGGCGGAACGGATCGACGAGGCCAGCCTGCGCCAACTGGTCGAAAGCTTCTATGCCCGCGTCCGCGCGGACGACCGGCTTGGTCCGATCTTCAACGACGCCGTGGACGACTGGCCGGCGCATATCGACCGGCTGGTCGATTTCTGGTCGTCGGTGATGCTGTCGTCGGGCCGTTACAAGGGACAGCCCGTCCCGGTGCATATGGCGCATCGCGACCGGATCACGCCCGAGCTGTTCGACCATTGGCTGAATCTCTGGTCGCAGACGACCGACGCCGTCATGGTTCCGGCGGCGGCCGCCGCCTTGCAGGACAAGGCGCAGCGGATCGCGGAAAGCCTGCAACTCGCGCTGTTCTTTCGGCTGGGGGCGCCACCGGCCGCGGGTGCATGAAGGGCGCGTGGATACGCGCCCCTTTCCGCCTTATTCGATCGTCACGCCGACCACGCGCCAGGCGCCATTTTCGCGATCCAGCGTCACCGTCTCGATCGCCTGTGCCTGATTGGCGTAGCTGGCGCGGAACTTCACCACTTCATAGCCATGGGGCGGGGCGGGCAGTTCCTCCTGGCTCAGCAGGCTGCGCGACTGGAGGGCGCCGAACCGGCCGCGCATCGTCTGCGACACCTCCGTCCAGACCTGCACCGTGTTGAGTTTCTGGAAAGCGCTGCCGGTGCCGCGATAGCTTTCGGCCCATTTGTCCTGATCGATCAGCGCCAGCCATTGGCGCGCCGCGTCGACGACCTCGGCATTATGCGCCTGGGCAGCGGCCGGCGTCGATTGTGGTGTGGGGGCGGCATCGGGCAGGGCGGCGAGGGCCAGCAGGCCAAGGACAAAAGTCATGAGAAGCACTCCAGGCAGGATCGGGCGCCGGCGATCGGCCGGCCCCACGCCGACGACCGGCGCCTCGTCCTGATCCGCTTCGACCGGGGCTGCGTCTGCCCCCAATAGCCTGTCCCCCAGAAAATCGGGGGGTGATGCCTCGGGCGTGCCTTCGGCTTCCAGCAACAGCCGGGCCGCCTCGCGGCTGCTCGACACCGCCATCTTGCGCCGGGCATCGCGCAGCCGTTCGTTGATGGTATGGACCGACAGGTCCAGGCTGCGCGCGATCGATTTCGCGTCATGGCCCCGGACCATCAGGCGCAGCGTCTGCTTTTCCTTCTCGGTCAGCGCCCAAAGGCCGTCTGTCATCCCGCTGGTCATGGCGCCAGATGTACGAAGCCCCCGGCGCGCCAGCTACCCCAAAAAATTCGTATCTTTGGCGGGGCCGGTCAGTCCGACAGGCTGCGCAGATAGGCGATCAGGTCGGCGCGCGCGAGCGGGTCGGGGATACCGCTGAACTGCATCTTGGTGCCGGGCACGAAGCGTTGCGGATTGGCGATCCAGGCGTCGAGCGCCTTGTCGTCCCAAACGCCGCCCTTGACGCGCAACGCGGCGGTATAGCCGAACCGGGCGCTGTGCTGGCCGATCGGCTGGCCGTAAATGCCGTGCAGATTGGGTCCGCCGGTGTCGGGTCCGCCAGCGCTGCTGGTGTGGCAGGCGGCGCAGGTGCCGAACAGGCGGGCGCCGGCCTTGGCGTCGGCCACCGTCATCAGCTTTTCCAGTGTCGGATTGGGGCCGGCGGCCTTCAACCGCTCGGCGCGGTGATCGTCGGCACAGCCGATCAGGCTCAGGGTCAGTAACAGGGCGGCGGAGGCGGGACGCAACATGGCGCGCCCATGCCCGATCGGCGGGCGCGCGGCCAGCGGACCAATTGTCCTACGACGCCGCCGGCGCGGGCTCTTCCACCAGCCGGGCGCGGATCTGCTGCTTCAGCACCTTGCCGGCGTCATTCTTGGGCAGGGCGTCCCACAGCGCCACCGCCTCGGGATATTTGAAGCGCGCGACGCCAAGGCCGGCCAGATGCGTAGCCAGCGTTGCGACATCCGGCGTGGCGTCGGGGCGCGGCACGATCACCGCCACCGCCCGCTCGCCGGTGCGCGGGTCGGGGACGCCGACGATCGCGATCTCGGCAATGGCGTCATGGCCGACCAGCAGATCCTCGATCTCCTTGGGCGCGATATTCTCGCCATTGCGGATGATCAGATCCTTGATCCGGCCGGTCACCACCAGATGGTCGCCATCGACCCAGGCGCCCTGGTCGCCGCTGCGATAATAGCCGTCCGGATCGAAGCTCGCGGCCTCATCCGCCTTGTGGATATAGCCGACCATCATCTGCGGCCCGCGCGCGCGAATCTCGCCATCCGGCGCGATGCGAACGGTGGCGATGCCGGGGCGGCCGTCGGTCTCGGCGGCATGGGCGACATCGGCCCGGTCGATCACGCCGACCGTGGTCACCGGCAATTCGGTCGATCCATAGACGCGGCTGACCACCGCCTGCTCGAAATAGCCGGCCGCCTCGCGGATCAGCGCCGGCGGCACCGACGCCCCGCCGCAGATGAACAATTTGAGCGCGGGCAGTCGCGTATCCGCCGCGCGCGCTGCCGCCAGCAGATGCTGCAGGAAGGGGGTGGCCCCGGCCATATGGGTGCAATCGGCCTCGGCCATGATCCGCACCGCATCGTCCGGGTTCCACTGTTCCATCAGGATCGCCGTCGCGCCCAGCAGCAGCGGCGTCTCGAACGCGTAGATCGACCCGCCGATATGGCTGATCGGCGACGGCACCAGGAAACGGTCGCCCGGTTCGACCAGCCAGTGCCGGCCGATCTGGCGGATCAGCGCATTGATCGAATTATGGCTGTGCATCACCCCCTTGGGCCGGCCGGTGGTGCCGCTGGTATACATCACCATGCGCACCTCGTCGGCATCCAGCGCGGGCAGCGGCCGGCCGGTCGGGGCCGAAGACAACAGGGCGTCATAGGCGCAAACTTTGCCATCTTCCGCCCGAACGATGACGATCTCCGGCGGGTTTTCCATCTCCGCCGCCACCCGTTCCAGCATCGCGCCATAATCATGGCCGCGAAAGCGTTCCGGCACGAAGATCATCCGGCTGTCCACATCGGCCAGGATGAAACGCAGGTCATGGTCGCGCAGCGACGGCAGGATCGGATTGGCGACCATGCCGGCCAGGGTCGCGCCCATATAGATGACCGCCGCCTCCTGCCAGTTGGGCAGCATGAAGGATATGACGCTGCCGACCGGGAAGCGCGCCAGCAGCGCCTGCGCCAGCCGTTGCGCCTGATCGTGCAGGCCGGCGGCGGTCAGGCAATGGTCGCCGTCGATCAGCAGGATGCGGTCGGGCGTGTCGCGGGCGGCGTTCACCAGCGCATCGGCGGCGGTGTCCGATCGCCACCAGCCATCGGCATAGGCCTGCGCTGCCTGATCGGCGTCCCAGCGTATGTCCCATCCTGCGGCGGTGATCCGCCGTCCTGCTCCTGTCCCGGCCATGCTCGCTCCGCTGTCGATGGACGAGCCATGCGAAAGAAGCGCCGACCGGGCAAGCGCAGCGCCGATCCACCGTCCCCGCGATCAAATCGGCTGGCCGGTTCCGACCCTTCCGATCCTCCTTTATGGCCGACCCGATCCGTTTCGAGAGGGCAGCATGCGCATAGTCGACAATTTCATCGGGGGGCAGCATCGCGCATCGGCGTCGACGCGCCTGGGCGACATCTTCAACCCCGCCACCGGCCAGGTGCAGGCGCAAGTCCGCCTGTCGGCGCCCAGCGAACTGGATGAAGCGGTCGCCAATGCGCAGGCCGCGCAGCCCGCCTGGGCGGCGATGAACCCGCAGCGCCGCGCCCGCGTGATGTTCAACCTCAAGACGCTGATCGAACAGCATATGGACGAGCTGGCCGAATTGCTGTCGGTCGAGCATGGCAAGGTCCATTCCGATGCCAAGGGCGATATCCAGCGCGGCCTCGACGTGGTCGAATTTGCTTGTGGCATCCCGCATCTGCTGAAGGGCGAGTATACTGAGGGGGCAGGTCCGGGCATCGACGTCTATTCGCTGCGCCAGCCGATCGGCATCGCGGCCGGCATCACCCCGTTCAATTTCCCGGCAATGATTCCGATGTGGATGTTCGCGCCGGCGATCGCCTGCGGCAATGCCTTCATTCTGAAGCCCAGCGAGCGCAATCCCTCTGTCCCGGTGCGCCTGGCCGAACTGGCGATGGAGGCGGGATTGCCGGCCGGCATCCTGAACGTCGTCCATGGCGACAAGCAGGTCGTGGACGCGATCCTCGATCATCCCGCGATCAAGGCGGTCAGTTTCGTCGGCTCGTCCGACATCGCCCAATATGTCTATGGCCGGGGTGCATCGAACGGCAAGCGGATGCAGTGCATGGGCGGCGCCAAGAATCACGGCATCGTCATGCCCGACGCCGATCTGGATCAGGCGGTCGCCGATATCCTGGGCGCGGCCTATGGTTCGGCCGGCGAGCGCTGCATGGCGCTGCCGGTGGTGGTGCCGGTGGGTGAGCAGACCGCGGTGGCGCTGCGCGCCAAGCTGGAGGCGGGGATCGCCGGGCTGCGCGTCGGTGTGCCGAGCGATCCCGACGCCCATTATGGCCCGGTGGTCAGCGCCGCGCACAAGGCGCGGATCGAAAATTATATCCAGATGGCGGTCGACGAAGGCTCCGAGCTGGTGATCGACGGCCGTGGCTTCGCGCTGCAGGGCTATGAGGATGGCTTCTTCCTCGCGCCCACTCTGCTCGACCGCGTGACGCCGCAGATGAAGAGCTATCAGGAGGAGATTTTCGGTCCCGTCCTGCAGATGGTCCGAGCCGAAACGTTCGAGGAAGCGATCAGCTATCCGACCAAGCATCAATATGGCAACGGCGTCGCGCTCTTCACCCGCAATGGCGATTTCGCGCGCCGCTTCTGCGCCAATGTCGAAGTCGGCATGGTCGGTATCAACGTGCCGATCCCGGTGCCGGTCAGCTATCACAGCTTCGGCGGCTGGAAGCGCTCGGGCTTTGGCGACATGAACCAATATGGCATGGACGGCGTGCGGTTCTACACACGGGTCAAAACCGTGACCCAGCGCTGGCCGAGCGGCGGCGCGGTGCTGGACCAGAGCTTCGTCATCCCTACCATGGGCTGACACGTCTCCTGAGGGGGAGAGGGCAAGGGCGGGTCGGGCAACCGGATCCGCCCTTGGTCCTTTTGCCGCGTGGTGAAACGCGCGCCGGCCGCTATAGGTTAGGGATCGACCACAGGAGAGAGGCGATCCATGACCCCAAAGGGCGACCAGGCATTATATCAGCAGACACGGCGTTCGGCGCAGGAGGCGGCGGCGCTGATCCCGTCGGGCGCGAAGATCTGCATGGCTTTGGGGACCGGCCAGCCGCCTGCCCTGCTAGCCGCCCTTGCCGAACGCGCCCGGTCCGCTTCTGTCGCTGATCTGCGTATCTATTATATGCTCTGCACCGGGATCGCCGGCGCCAGCCTGTTCGACTTCGCGTTGCGCGACCGGATCACGCCGATGAGCCTGTTCCATGGCGGCGTCGAACGGACGCTGGATCGCCAGCTGGGCGACGCGCATCTCCCGATGATCGATTTCCTGCCCTGCCATTTCAGCCAGGTGCCGCGCGCCATGGTCGAGCATGTTGGCGTCGACACGCTGATTGCGACGGTCGCGCCGATGGATGCGGATGGTAATTTCAGCCTGGGAACCGATGTCGACTATGCACTGGCGGTGGCGCGCAAGCCGGGCACCCGGATCATCCTGGAGGTGAATGCGCATATGCCCTATGTGCGGGGCGATTGCATGATCCCCCTGTCGGCCGTGACGGCGCTGGTCGAGCATGATGTGGCATTGCCGACGCTGCCGGCCATTACTCGCACGGCGGTCGACGACGCGATCGGCGCCACCGTCGCCGGGCTGATCCGCGATGGCGACTGCCTGCAGATGGGGATTGGCGCGCTGCCGGAGGCGGTGTGCGCGGGTCTCGCCAACCATCGGCATCTGGGCATCCATACCGAGATGATGACCACGGGCCTCGCCGGACTGATGCAGTCGGGCGTGGTCGACAATAGCCGCAAGCAGATCCATGCCGGCAAGGCGATCTATACCTTCGCGCTCGGCGACCAGGCGCTTTATGATTTCCTGCACGATAATCCGGCGGTCGAGGCGCATCCGGTCGATTATGTGAACAGCCCGTTCCTGATCGCGCGCAATGACAATATGGTGTCGGTGAACGCGACACTGCAGGTCGATTTCCACGGCGCGTGCAATTCCGAGTTCGTCAACGGGCGACAATTCAGCGGCACCGGCGGACAGGTGGATTTCGTGCGCGGCGCCTATGCCTCGCGCGGCGGCCGATCGATCATCGCCTGCCACTCGACCGCGGCCAAGGGCACGATTTCCCGCATCACCCCGCGTCTGGACGGGCCGGTGACGACGCCGCGCATGGACACGCATCTGATCGTCACCGAATATGGCCTGGCCGACCTGAAGGGCAAGTCGGTGGGACAGCGGGCCAAGGCCTTGATCGCCATCGCCCATCCCGATTTCCGGGAGCAACTGGAGCGCGCAGCGTTCGACGCCGGGTTGTTTGCCGGCTGATCAGCGCGGACGGATCGTCAGCCACTGCGAGACGGTGCCGATCGCGCCATCCCGGTCGTGAAGGATGCTGTGGGTAAGGCCGATGCCGTCGGTGCCGAAGGAGACGGTAACGTCGCAGCCCAGCCATTCGCCGACCGGCGCGCGGAAGATATGGGCGGTGAGGTCGAGATTGGGAAAGGCGGCGTCGGCGGTCGATACCAGAGGCGCCAGGCCATTGGCGGTATCGACCAGCCCCATGGCGCGGGCGAGCGGCGATACTGCCTCATCCTCGATCAGCGCATGGGGCGTGCGGATCCAGCCAATGGCGCGGCCCGGCGCGACATATTGGCGGCGGGCATCGATGCTGGCGATGAAGCCGCCGGGCCATTCGCCGGTGCCGTCCCAGGGTGCCATGGTTTCCGGGCCGGGAATGGGATCGAAGCCGCCGCCGGCGATCGCGCTTGTGTCATAAGCCTGGGCCAGCCAGGCGCGCAGCAGGATTGCCGGCCGGCCGCCATGGCTGAGCCGCGCCTCGACCAGTTCGATGGTGCGGCCGGGTCGGATGACGCTGACGTCGATTTCGACCGTATCGAGCGGGATGGTGCCCAGGATATCATAGGACAGGCGCCCCAGTTGCAGCGGATCGGGCCGGCGGGATTTGGCGTCCACCTCGATCGCATGGGCCAGCAGGCCGATCGCGGGGGCAACATGCTGCTCCGTCACGTTCCAGGCGCCGCCGACCAGTTCCGTCGGGGTGAAATGGCGGGCATCAAGCCGCCGGAAATAGGCCATGGGGTCCTCTTCATTGCCGTCTGGGCGGGTCGGATTTCCCCTATCAGCAGGAACCGGCCGCCCGCAAGCTGACGGCGATGATGACAGTCCGGCGTCGGTCGGATGACGATTGCCGCCTTCAAAATTTAACCCCACTGCCGCGCGAACGACACGAGCGTGACTCATGCGCCCGCTAGGGAGGAGGCAGGGGAATGAGGGATGGCGAAGCCTTTGCGTGCGATATTGGTCGCGAGCCTGGCGGTGTTGGCCGCCACGGGATCGCAGGGCGAAAGCCGGCGGAGCGATACTGCCGGGCTGGCGGCGACCGCGCCACAGCCGGATAGGCCGCTGTCGGTGATGACCTATAATGTGATGGGCCTGCCCTGGCCGATCGCCCTTGGCCGGGACGAAGCACTGGGCCGCATCGCCGATCGGCTGGCGGCGCTGCGCCGGGCCGGGCGCCAGCCGCATATCGTCCTGCTGCAGGAAGCCTTTTCGCCGCAGGTCGCGCAGTTGGCGCGCCGTGCGGGCTATGCCCATGTCGCGATCGGCCCGGACAGCGGGTTGCGTACGGCGATTGTGGCGGGACCGGATGACCGTGCCTATGTGCAGGCGGCGCGATGGGACCGGGGCGAGACAGCACCCAAGCAGTTGAACAGCGGTCTGCTGATCCTGTCCGATTATCCGATCGCCGGCATCGACCGCATGGCCTTTCCCGATTTCGCCTGTGCCGGCTTCGATTGCCTGGCGAACAAGGGCGTGCTGATCGCTCATCTGGCGGTGCCGGGCTTCGACCGGCCAGTCAGCATCGTTAACACCCATCTTAACGCGCGCAAGGCGGCAGGCGTGGCGATCGTCCGGTCGCAGCGGGCGTTTGATCGGCAGGCCGGGCTGCTGGCCGACTTCGTGCGCGCCCATGTTCCCGCCGGACAGCCGATGATCCTGGGCGGCGACCTCAATATCGGCGGCGATCGCAACCGCATCCATGCCTTCTTCACCCGCTGGGCGCGGGCGGGCATGAGCTTTGTCGCGGCGCATCTGGGCGGCGCACGTCGGGCTCTGGCGGACAGCCTGCCATCCGATGCCGGCACGCACTGGGATCTCGAACAGGCGAGCGCGCGCGGCAAGGATTGGCTGTTCGCGCGCGACGATCGTGGTCGGCCGATGCGGGCCATCCACGCGGCCGTGCCCTTTGGTACGGAGGTGGAGGGCGCGCCGCTGTCCGACCATTTCGGTTACATGATCGCCTATGAACCGGAACGTCGCGCCGGGGCCGCTGTCCAGTTGGCGCAGGTGGCGTCATGACGATGATCCGCTGGATGGTGGTGTCGCTGGCAGCCCTGGCGTTCGCGGTCCCGGCATCGGCGCAGACGATTACCCCCGACCATGGCGGCTTTGTGCTGAAACGGCCCTTGCGTTTTTCCCTGCTGCCCGCGCCCCAGGACGGTGCAGCGAAGCCGGCGCGCATCTATGCGGTCGAACTGGCGCCATCGCCGGCCGAGCCGGCGGCGATCAGCATCGCGGTCCAGCGCAAGCGCAACCGGATGGCGGCGCTGCCGGCTCGTCGGATCGGTACGGTACCCCTGCCTACCGACCTGTCTGGCGATGCCCAGCCGCGCAGCAGCCTGATGCTGGTCGACGCCCATGGCAGCCTGTCACTGGCGGACGGCTTGCAGGCCGAACTGGGCTGGCAGGGGGCCAAGCTCAACAATCGCGGGGCCAATGTGACGGCGCTCTATGGCAGCGACTCAATCAAGAGCCGCGACCTGTTCTTGCCGACGGGGCGGCTGGCCTATGACGCCGCGCCCGGCGTCACCCTGCGCGCGGACTATCGCGAAACGATAGAGGCCTATGCCGGGGTCGGCCTGTCGGGTGCGCTGGGGCTGACGCGCGAGGCGTTTCGCACATTGCAGGCCGGTTTGCGGCCGGAACGCGACAGCCGCATGCGGCTGGGCAGCGACTGGATGGTGGCGCCGGACCTGACATTGGCGGTCGATGCCTTTGACGGCGAGGTCGAGGACCGGCTGGCCTTCGTCGAGGACGGCTATCTGCCGGTCAATCGCGGGTCGGCGCATGTGCGGGGGCTGGCGATGCGGGCGGAGCATCGACTGACGCCCGCGCTCAGCCTGTTGGCGCGCTACCATATGGCGCAACTGCGCCAGGAGCGGGGCGGCCGCGTGCAGGAACAGCAACTGATTCTGGAAGGTCTGTGGGCGCAGGGCCCATGGCGCTGCCGGATCGCTGCCGCGCAGAGCAGCGCGCCGGCGCTGATGCAGGATGATGGTGGCCTGCGGCTGGAGGCCGGCATCGATTATGCGTTGACCGGGCGTCGACCGATGCGGGTTGGCCTGCACCTGACCGATCCCGACCAACTGGCGAGCAGCAGGCTGATGCGCGTTGATGCCTCCGGCGCGGCGCGGCCGGAGGATCAGGCGCAGGCGCTGATGCTGACCGCCGCCCTCGCCTGGTAAGGCAAGGGGCGGCAGGAAGCACCTCAGTTCAGGGCATAGGCAATCAGCTCGTCGCCCACTGGCGTCTGCATGAAATGATGACCGCCGGCCATGATGACCAGATATTGCTTGCCATTCTGGCTGTAGGTCATCGGCGTCGCCTGACCGCCGGCGGGCAGCACGTCCTGCCACAAAGTCTTGCCGGTCTTGAGGTCGATCGCGCGGATCAGATTGTCAGTCGCGGCGGCGACGAAGATCAGTCCGCCGGCTGTCACCACCGACCCGCCATTATTGGGCGTGCCGATCGTCAACGGCAGCATCGAGGGGATGCCGAACGGTCCGTTGGTCCGTGCCGTGCCGAAGGGACGATCCCAGATGGTCTTGCCGGTGGCGATGTCGATCGCGCGGATCCCGCCATAGGGGGGCTGCTTGCAGAGCAGGCCGGTGAAGGGCAGGCGCCAGCCGGCATTGACGTCGATCGCATAGGGGGTGTGCGCCTGCGGATCGCCCGCGCCTTCCGCCCCGCCAATCTCGCCGCGTGCCTGGTCGCGCGGCGCCCAGCCCTTCTTGTTGGCTTCCTTGCGGGGCACCAGCCGGACATAATTGGGCATGTCGTTATAATTGGCGACGATCACCCCGCGTGCCGGATCGACGGCGATGCCGCCCCAGTCGGTGCCGCCATTATAGCCGGGATATTCGATCGAGCGCTTGTCGGCTTCGGGCGGAGTGAAGAAGCCCTTGTAGCTCGCCCGGCGGAACTGGATGCGGCAGATCATTTGGTCGATCGGCGACATGCCCCACATGTCCTTTTCGGTGAGGTCGGGCTTGCGCAGCGTGTGGTAGAGCGAGATGCGCTGGGTGGCGGCGCGCTGCTCCGGCTCGACACCGATCTGCGGTGCCTTGATATCACCGATCGGGGTCAGCGGCCGGCCGGTGCGGCGGTCGAGCACATAGATGTCTCCCTGCTTGCTGGGCAGCAGCATCGCCGGCACCGGGCCGCGCGCGGTCGGGAAATCGATCAGGGTCGCCTGGGCGCCGAAATCATAGTCCCACACATCCTTGCGCACTGCCTGGAAATTCCAGCGCGGCTTGCCGGTCATCACGTCGATCGCGACCAGCGAGGTGGCGTAGCGATTTTCCTCCGGCCGGCGCAGGCTGCTGTAATAATCGGCGGCGCTGTTGCCCATCGGCAGATAGACGAGGCCAAGCTGCTCGTCGCCCGAGGCGATCGTCCACATGTTCGGGGTGCCGCGGGTATAGGTCTGGCCGGCCGGCGGCGGACCGCTGCGTTCCGGGTGCATCATGTCCCAGGCCCAGCGCATCTTGCCCGTGACCGCGTCATAGGCCTGGATCACGCCGGACGGCGCCCAGCGATCCTGCCCGTCCAGCACCTGATGGCCGGTGACGATGACGCCGCGCACGATGGTTGGCGGCGAGGTGATGGAGACATAGCCTGGAGGGACTTGGCCCATGCCGTCGGTGATGCGGACCTGGCCATTGCTGCCAAAGTCGCGGCACTGCTGGCCGGTGCGGGCGTCAAGCGCCATGATCCGTGCGTCGAGCGTGCCCAGGATGATGCGCTGGGCGCAGGGCGTGTCGGCCGCAGCGCCGGGCACGGCATAATAGCTGACCCCGCGACAGGCGGCGGTGTATGGAATGGCCTCATCCGAAACCTTGGGATCGAAGCGCCATTTCTGTTTGCCGGTGGCGGGATCGAGCGCGATCACCATGCTCTTGGGCGTGCAGACATAGAGGGTGTCGCCGATCTTGAGCGGCGTGTTTTCCGCGCCATAGGTGTTGCGGATCTGGGCCGAGGCCGGCAGGTCGCCGGTGTGGATCATCCAGGCGCGCTTGAGGTTACCCACATTGGCCGGGGTGATCTGGGCGAGCGGCGAGTAGCGCCGGGCGCTGTTGGTGCCGCCATAGGCCGGCCAGTCGGCGCCGGTGGTGCCGATCGAGGGATCGGCCATGGCATAGCGGGCGTCGGGCAGGCCCTGCAGCACCGGCGGGATGAAGTTGCTGGCGATGCTCCAGAAAAAGCCGATCGCGACAGCGAAAGTGACAGCCACCCCGACCCATGCACGGCGCCAGCGACCAGCGCTGCGGTCGAGCGTCGGCCACACCAGTTGCAGCGTGATCAGGAGGACCAGCGGGGCGACGACGCGCGGCACCAGCGCCCAGGGATCAAGGCCCACTTCCCAATAGGCCCAGAGCAAAGTGACAGCGAAGATGACAATGTTGAGCCAGCCGCCAGCCTTGCGCCCGCGTGCCAGCAGCACGCCCGCGACGATCAGGGCGATGCCCGTGACCAGATAATAAGGCGAGCCGCCCGAGATCAGCAGCCAGGCGCCCCCGCCGGTCAGCACCAGCCCGATGAGGCCGAAGACGATGCCCAATATCAGGGCGGCGATCGATCGGCGGGGCGGTGCGTTTGTCATGGTCGGATACTCCCTGGGCAGGAGGCACGGGCAGGTGCCGGTTTACAAAGGAGAAACCGACCAGCTTCGTTCCAGACATGAACAAAATTTCATCTTCGTGGCGCGATTGTAGCGCGCATGCAATGCTAATGCGTTTGACTCGCATTCTGGACATGCCTAACGCGCGGCGCAGATAGAGAGCCATCGGGGAAATCATAATGCGTCTGTCCTTGCGCCACCTCCTGTTGAGCAGCAGCTTTGCCCTTGTCGTGATGCCGACCGCTGCGCGCGCAGCAGAAGCAGACAATGCCGCAGAGGACGCGTCGCGGATCGTCGTGACCGCTGCCAACCAGCCGTCCAGTTCCGCCACCGCCCTGTCGCTGTCGGTGCGCGAGACGCCGCAGTCGGTGACGATCATCAATCGCGAACGGATCGAGGATTTCGCGATCACCAATGTCAATGACCTGCTCGACCAGACGATCGGCATCAATGTCGAGCGCGTCGAGACGGACCGTACCTATTTCAACTCGCGCGGCTTCGACGTGTCCAACTTCCAGGTCGATGGTGTCGGCCTGCCGCTCGCCTGGGGTATCCAGTTCGGCGACCTCGACACTGCCCTGTTCGAGAATGTCGAGGCGGTGCGCGGCGCCAATGCGATCATGACCGGCATCGGCAACCCGTCGGCGACGATCAACTATGTCCGCAAGCGGCCGCTCGACGAGTTCCAGGCCAAGGGCACGGCCCAGCTCGGTTCGCGCGACCTGTGGCGGGTCGAGGGCGACGTCAATGTCCCGGTGACCGATACGGTGTCGGCGCGCTTCATCTATGCGCATGAGGATCGCGACACGCATCTGGACTATAACCATATCAATCGCGACGTTTTTGGCGCGATCGTCGCCTGGCAGGTGACGCCCGATCTCAAGGCGACGGTCGGTTACACGCGCCAGGAAAATGACGCCGACGGCGTGCTGTGGGGGGCGATGCCGCTGGTGTTCACCGACGGCACCCGGATCGACTATGCGCGCTCGGCAACCACCTCGGCCGACTGGACCTATTGGAACACGAAGGACCAGAATAGCTTTGGCGAACTGGTCTATACCATGGGCCAATGGACGCTGAGCGGCATGTTCACCTACAAGCGCTTCCAGGAGAATGCGAAGCTGCTCTATGCCTATGGCTATCCCGACAAGGAGACCGGCGAGGGCGTCTATGGCATGGCGGGCATCTACCCGTCCGACTATAAGCAATATCTGGGCGATTTCAGCGCCACCGGCCCGTTCAGCCTATTCGGCCGCGAGCACAAGCTGGTGCTGGGCCTGTCCTATGCCAAGTCGAACGCCAAGGAGTGGGAGAATTTCGCCGAGGACAGCGCGCTGGTCTATCCGTCGGTCTATGACTGGGGCAGCGCGCAGGTGACCGAGCCGGACTATCCGGGCGAATATCTGGCCGCCAAATATAGCGACGAACTGACCCGCCTCTATGGCGCGGCGCATCTCAACTTCACCGACCAGTTGAAGGGCGTGATCGGCGCCAGCGCGATGTGGATCAAGTCGTCCGGCACTTCCTATGGCACCGATCAGGCGCGCGACGACCACAAGATCAGCCCCTATCTCGGCCTGCTCTATGACGTGACGCCCAACGTCACCCTCTATGCCAGCTATACCGACATCTATAACCCGCAAGCGGAGGTCGACGCCAATAATCGCAAGCTGGACCCGGCCAAGGGCACCAGCATCGAGGGCGGCATCAAGAGCAGCTGGTTCGGCGATCGCCTCTATGCCACCGCCACCGTGTTCCGCGCCAAGCAGAAGGGACTGGCCGATTATGCCGGTACCTTTGGCGAGGATGGACCGGGCAAGGCCGGCGGCAGCTATTATGCCGGCGTCGATACCACCTCGACCGGTTTCGAGCTGGAAGTGGCGGGCAAGATCACCGACCAGTGGACGCTGAGCGGCGGCTATACCCAATATGATATCGAGGATGACGAGGGCAACGACACCCGCACCTGGTTGCCGACCAAGTCGCTGAAGCTGGCCACCACCTATCAGGTGCCGCAGCTCAACGACCTGAAGCTGGGCGCGCAGATGCGCTGGCAGAACGCGATCAAGACGACGCTGACCGATGTCTATGACGGCGATGTTTACATGGGCGATGTGGTCGTTAAGCAGAAGAGCTATGCCGTGCTCGACCTGATGGCGGGTATCCGGGTGGTCGATCATCTGCGGGCGAGCGTGAACGTGAAGAATGTCACCAACACCAAATATCTGGGCAGCCTGATGTGGGGCCAGGCCTTCTATGCCGCGCCGCGCACGGCGGTGTTCACGCTGAGCGTCGACTATTGACGAAGGCGGCCGCTCTGCGTGCCCGTAGCGGCTGGCGTTATCGCGGCAATGTCGCGCTGCGCACGCTTGCGGGCACGGTGGGCGCCTATGCGGTTGCGGCGCTGGCGGCGATGCTGCTGGCCCGCACCCTGCCGATGGGCCGGCTGGAGGCGGTCACGGTGGCGACCATGTTCTCCTATTTGTTTGCGCCAGCAGTAACCGTGTGGGCCTTCCTCGCACGCGGACCCTGGGTCGCTCTGGGCGGCGTTGTGTTGCTGTCCGCCGGGCTGGCGGGACTGGTCTGGACCAGCGGAGGCTTTGCATGAGCGGGGCATCGGCGATGGTGCGGGATGGCGTGCGGCAGGCGATGGCCTGGCTGCACGGCTGGACCGGGCTGCTGCTGGGCTATGTGCTGTTCGTCATGTGCCTGGCCGGGACGCTCAGCGTCTTCAAGCCGGAGATCGGCCGCTGGATGCGGCCCGAGGTGACGGCGCAGGCGGATGGCAAGAGCGCGATCGTCGCGGCGACCGGCTGGCTGTCGAAACATGCGCCCGGTTCCACCGGCTGGTATCTGACCGCGCCTGACGGCCGGGCCAATACGGTCGAGGCATCCTATGACCAGGGCAGCGATTATCTGTATCGCGCGCTCGATCCGGTGAGCGGCGCGCCGGTCGCGCGCGAGACGCTGGGCGGCGAATTTTTCTATCGCCTCCATTTCGAGCTGGAAATTCCCTATCCTTGGGGCCGGCTGCTCGCCTCGCTGGCGGCGATGGTGATGCTGGTCGCGCTGGTCACCGGGATCATCGCGCACAAGCGCATCTTCAAGGACTTCTTCACCTTCCGCCCGGCCAAGGGCCAGCGGTCCTGGCTTGACGGGCATAATGCGACTGGCGTGCTGGCCATGCCCTTCCACCTGATGATCACCTTCACCGGGCTGCTGACGCTGGCGTCGCTCAACATGCCCTGGCCGATCAGTGCCGGCTATGGTGACAAGGTGATGGAGATGTACGAGGCGCTGGCGCCGGGTTCGGTGACCCGTCCGGCGGCCGGAAAGCCCGCGTCGCTGGCGCCGATCGCACCGATGCTGACAGCGGCCGAGCGCGCATTTGGCGGCGGCCATGTCGGCCGCGTCTATGTGTTCAATCCCGGCGACGCGGCATCGGTCGTCACCGTCTACCAGTCCGATGCCGACTCGATCGGCTATATGCGGGGGCAGGCGAGCTTCGACGGCGCGACCGGCCGGCTGCTCAAGAGCTGGGTCGAACGGCGGCCGGCGATGCGCACCTATCAGGTCATCTATGGCCTGCACATGGCCCGCTTCGCGCCGATGGCGACGCGCTGGCTCTATGTGCTGGGCGGGGCGATGCTGACGCTGGCGATCTCGACCGGCATGGTGCTGTGGATCGCCAAGCGGCGCGAGCGCCAGCCGCTCTCGATCGGCAATCGCATCCTCGAACGGCTGAACGTCGGCGTAATCACCGGCGTGCCGTTGGGTGCGGTGGCCTATTTCATCGCCAATCGCCTGTTGCCGATCGGCATGGCGGGGCGCCCCGAAGCGGAAGTGTCCGTGGCCTTGTGGACCGCGGCCGCGGCCGTGCTGGCCGGGTTGGCGCTGCGTCCGGTCATCGGCTGGCCACTGATGATGGGGCTGCTCGCCTTTGCCTGCGCGTTGGCGGCGGTCCTCGGGCCAGTCTGGTCGACCGAGCCGATCCTGCTGGCCGGCAATCTCCTGTTCCTGGCCATGGCCGGCGCGCTGGCGCTGATCGTGCGTCGGCAGATGCGGCGGCGCAATGTCCCAACGCCAGCGCGACGACGGATGCGGGAGCAGCCGGCATGATCGTCGCGGGACTGCTCTATATCGGCTTCTTCGCATTGGCGGCGGCGATGGCGCGGCATGGACCGGCGCTGCTCGGCCCCTGGCAGCGCCATGGGCTGGCCCGGCATCTGCCGCTGCTCGGCTGGAGCGCGATTGCCCTGTCGCTGCTCGGTGCGATCCTGTCCGGCACCGACGGGATCGGCATCGTCACCTGGTGCGGGCTGCTGCCGCTGATGGCGGGGGCGGTGCTGCTGGCGCTGACCTATGGCCCCCGGCTGGCGCGTGGCGGGCTGCTGCTGGCATTGGCGCTGATGGTCGTCGGCGCGGTTTAGGCCGCCTTCATCTCGATACTGGCGATCAGGCCGCCATCGGGCGCATTGCGCAGCGCGACGATCGCGCCGAAACTGAGGCCCAGCGACCGCGCGATGGTGAGGCCGATGCCGGTGCCGTGGCGGCCGCCCGGCTGGCTGCTGGCGCCGCGGGTGAAGGGCTCGAACATCTGGTCCAGATCCTGCGGCGGGATGCCGGGGCCATGGTCGCGTATCTCGATCGTGACATGGCCGGGCGTGCGCAGGCAGCTGATCTCCGCGCATCCGCCATATTTGACGGCATTGTCGACCAGATTGCTCATGCAGCGGGTCAGCGCATTGGGCTTGACCCGGACCGACGCGCCGCAACCGGCGGCGAACTGAACCGGAGCGCCCAGTTCCTGCGCATCCTCGGCCATGCTGGCGAGCAGGGAATCAAGGTCGATCACCGACCATTCCTCATGCGTCTCGGTGCTGGCGGCAAGGTCCAGCCCTTCACGCACCAGCCGCTGCATCGCCTCATGATCCTGCAGCAGGCGGGCGCGCAGTTCCTCATTCTCGACCAGTTCCAGCCGCAGCCGCAGCCGGGTGAGCGGGGTCTGGAGATCATGGCTGATCGCCGCCAGCAACTGGGTCCGTTCGGTAAAGCCAGCACGGACGCGGCGCTGCATCAGGTTGAAGGTGGAGAGGGCGGCGCGCACCTCCTCGGGACCGCGCTCGGGAATTTCCTCCGG
Organism: Sphingobium sp. MP9-4; assembly: GCF_005281675.1. Taxonomy (NCBI): domain Bacteria; kingdom Pseudomonadati; phylum Pseudomonadota; class Alphaproteobacteria; order Sphingomonadales; family Sphingobiaceae; genus Sphingobium; species Sphingobium sp. MP9-4. The sequence goes on from NZ_LUFI01000034.1 coordinate 29,683, forward strand.
ATCGCGCGACACGGAAAAGGCTTCGGCGGCCTGGGACAGGCGGCGCAGCGGCTTGGCGGCGATCCGGCCGATCAGGATCGAGAGGCCGGCGGCCGAGAGCAGGATGACGACCAGATAGGCCGGGCTGAACAGCGAACTGGGCGGTCGGGCGAGGCGCGGGAAGGTGAGCGCCATGCTGCGGCGCTGGCCGGTCGCGTCGGTCATGCGCACGATCCAGCAATCGGGCCGGGGCGCATCGATCAGGCCGGCAGCCCGGCTGCGCCCGGCATCCTTGTCGGGGAAACAGAGGCCGAAGGGCACCTGTCCCGCCTCCGGCTGGGCGCGGGGGCCGAAACGCCGGGCGAGCGCGGCTTCGAGATCGGGATCGGGCTCGTTGATGGAGATGCCGTCAGGGGCGATGGATGCGCCGACAATGCCGTGATTTTCCAGCATCTGCTGGACGCGCACCGGATCGCGGCGCAGCCGGTCGGCGACGTCGAAGGCACTGGCCAGCACGCGCTGGCGGCGGACGCGCTCGAAATCATGGCGGCGGCCCTGTTCCGACACGGCGAGCGCGAGGATGGCCGAGAGCGAGATGCCGACGGTCAGCAGCACGAAGATATGCCCCGCCATCGAGCGGAAGAAATCCCGCACGCGCTGCACCGGCTGGCCGATCATTCGTAGCGCACCGGGCTGGCGAGGACATAGCCTTCGCCCCGAACGGTCAGGATCAGGTCGGCGCCGCCGGTGGCGCCGGCCAGCTTCTGTCGCAGGCGGCTGACCTGCAGGTCGATGGTGCGGTCGAAGGCGGCGGTGGCGCGCCGTTCGGGCAGCAAAGTCTCACGCGCCAGCACGACATTGGGCTCCTCTATGAAGCGGGAGAGCAGGCGGAATTCGGCGGAGGACAGCATTACCAGCCGGTCGTCCGGGGCGATCAGCCGGCGTTGCAGCAGATCGAGCCGCCAGGGACCGAAGACGGCATAGCGGGACTGGTCGGCGGGTGCCGCGGCCTCCACGCGGGGGCGGCGCAGCAAGTTTCGGATGCGCACCAGCAGCTCGCGCGGCTCGAACGGCTTGGTCAGATAATCGTCGGCGCCCAGTTCCAGCCCCAGCACCCGGTCGATCGCGCTGCCGCGCGCCGTCACCATGATGATCTGGATGCCCGACCCTTCGGCGCGCAGCTCGCGGCACAGCGACAGGCCGTCGCCATCGGGCAGGTTGAGATCGAGGACGATCAGGTCGACCGGCTGGTCGCGCAGGGCCTGGCGCAGTTCGGCCAGGTTCGATGCAGAAAGCAGGTCGTAATTTTCCTGCCGCAACTGATCGACGATCAGACCGCGAATATCGGCATCATCGTCGACGACGATGACGCTGTTGCGGCGGGGATCGGACAGGTCAGCCATGTTGCGCTTCTAGCGGCGGATATTGCAAAAGTCTGTGCCTCTACCGGGGATGATACAGGGCGATACAAAGCGATACGCGTTCGGATGTCACGCGACATGATGATGCGTCAGGATATCAACTTGGTCTAGCAGGATACGCCTCAAATCGCGATCAGGCGATCGTCGGCGCTGCCTGCCGGCGGTAACGATGTGAAGCCATGCCCATTTTCACAGAGCTCCGGAGCCTCCGGGTCGCACCGATCGCATTATGCATCCTGATCACCGCTTGCGGACAGGAAAAGGCGCCAAAGAAAGGGCCTGTGGAAGTGGGCGTGGTGACGCTGGCGGCACAGAATGTGACCGTCTCGTCCGAATTGCCGGCGCGCACCGTGTCGACCATGCAGTCGGAAGTCCGGCCGCAGATCACCGGCGTGATCCAGAAAAGGCTGTTCACCGAAGGATCGATGGTGACGGCCGGCCAGCCGCTCTACCAGATTGACGAACGGCTCTATCGTGCGTCGCGCGACGAGGCGCAGGCGGCGCTGGTGAGCGCGCAGGCGACGGCGGTAGCGGCACAGGCCAAGGCGCAGCGCTATCGCGGCCTGGGCGATACCGAGGCGGTGAGCGCGCAGGACCGCGACGATGTGATCGCGACGGCGCGCCAGGCAGCGGCCGCCGTGGGCCAGGCGCGCGCCTCGCTCGACACCGCCAATGTCAACCTGACCTTCACCCAGGTGCGCGCCCCGATCAGCGGCCGGATCGGCCGCACCCTCTTCACCCCCGGCGCGCTGGTGACCGCCAGCCAGACCGATCCGCTGACGACGATCCAGCAGCTTGACCCCATCTATGTCGACGTCACCCAGTCGAGCAGCCAGTTGCTGCAGCTGCGGCGATCGCTGGCGGCGGGCAAGACGCTGCCGGCCAGCGCGACGATCCGGCTGAAGCTGGACGATGGCAGCGAATATCCGCTGGAAGGGCGGATCGAATTTGCCGAGCCGATCGTCGATGTCGACAGCGGCACGGTGACGCTGCGCGCGCGCTTCCCCAATCCCGACGGCATGCTGCTGCCCGGCATGTTCGTGCGCGTCGTGGCGCCGCAGTCGGTCGTGCCCGGCGCGATCCTGGCGCCGCAGCAGGGCATCGCCCGCGACGCCAAGGGCAATGCGACCGCGCTGGTCGTGACCAAGGACAACAAGGTGGAGCGCCGCACCGTCACCGCCGCGCAGGCGATCGGCGACAAATGGCTGATCACCGCAGGCCTGAAGGCCGGCGACCGGCTGATCGTCGAAGGCACCGACAAGGTCCAGCCCGACGACAAGGTAAAGCCCGTCGCCGTCGCGGCGAAGAAGTAGGAGAGGCCCGGTGCTGAGCCGCTTTTTCATCGACCGGCCGATCTTTGCCTGGGTCATCGCCATCGGCATCATGCTGGCGGGCCTGGGTGGCATGCTGTCGCTGCCGGTCGCCCAATATCCCGACATCGCGCCGCCGGGCGTCGGCATCAGCGCCACCTATCCGGGCGCGTCGGCCGAAACGGTCGAGACCAGCGTCACCCAGGTCATCGAACAGCAGCTGACCGGCATCGACGGCCTCATGTATTTCTCCTCCTCGTCGACATCGACGGGGCAGTCGCGCATCACCGTCACCTTCCAGAAGGGCACCGATCCCGACACCGCGCAGGTGCAGGTGCAGAACCGGGTGCAGCAGGCGCTGAGCCGCCTGCCCAGCGCCGTGCAGCAGCAGGGCCTGTCGGTCACCAAGCAGCAGACCGACTTCCTGATGCTGGTGGGTCTCTATGACGAGACCGACAATGCCACCCAGGCGGACATTGCCGACTATCTGGTCAATAATTTCCAGGATTCGATCGCCCGGATCGACGGCATCGGCGCGACCCAGATCTTCGGGTCGCAATATGCGATGCGCATCTGGCTGGACCCCTATAAGCTGGCCGCGGTCAAGCTGATGCCGTCGGACGTCGAAACCGCGATCAAGGCGCAGAATATCGAAGTGTCGGCCGGCCAGATCGGCGCCGATCCGGCACCGGCCAACCAGCAGATCAACGCCACCGTTACGGCGCGTGCGCGCCTGGAAACGCCGGACCAGTTCCGCAACATCGTGGTGAAGACGCAGAGCGACGGGTCGGTCGTCCACCTGTCCGACGTGGCCCGCGTCGAGCTGGGCAATGAAAGCTATACCACCAGCGCGCGCCTCAACGGCCATCCGGCATCGGGCATGGCGTTGCAGCTGGCGCCGGGCGCCGACGCGCTCAAGACCGCCGAGCTGGTGAAGGCGCGCGTCGCCGAACTGGGTGGCAACCTGCCGCACGGCTACAAGATCGTCTATCCGCGCGACACCACGCCCTTCATCAAGCTGTCGGTCGAGGAAGTCGTGCAGACGCTGATCGAGGCGGTCGTGCTGGTCGTCATCGTGATGTTCGTCTTCCTGCAGAGCTGGCGCGCGACGCTGGTGCCCGCGATCGCGGTGCCGGTCGTGCTGCTCGGCACGTTCGGCATCCTTGCCCTGTTCGGCTATTCGATCAACACGCTGACCCTGTTCGGCATGGTGCTGTCGATCGGCCTGCTGGTCGACGACGCGATCGTCGTGGTGGAGAATGTCGAGCGCATCATGGAGGAAGAGGGGCTGTCGCCCCGCGACGCCACGATCAAGTCGATGATGGAGATTGGCAGTGCGCTGGTCGGCATCGCGCTGGTGCTGTCGGCGGTGCTGCTGCCCATGGCCTTCTTCGGCGGATCGACCGGCGTCATCTATCGCCAATTCTCGATCACGATCGTGTCGTCGATGCTGTTGTCGGTCGTGGTCGCATTGATCCTGTCGCCGGCCCTGTGCGCCACCATGCTGAAGCCGATCGACAAGGCGCATCGCGAGAAGGGCTGGTTCGGCAAGTTCAACCGCTGGTTCGAGCGGCTGACCAATGGCTATGTCCGCCGCACCCAGGGCGTGATCGGCAAGCGGGGCATCTTCTGGGGCCTCTATGTGGTGGTGCTGGGTATATTGGTCTTGCTGTTCATGCGTCTGCCCACCAGCTTCCTGCCGGTCGAGGATCAGGGCCAGGTGATGGTGCAGGTCACGCTGCCGTCCGGTGCCAAGTCGAGCCGCACCAACGCGGCGATCGACCAGGTGCAGAGCTATTTCCTGAATGACGAGAAGGACAATGTCGCCTTCGCCTTCATCATGACCGGCTTCAGTTTCCAGGGGCAGGGCGAGAATGTCGGCCAGGGCTTCATCAACCTGGCGCCATGGGACGATCGCAAGGGCAAGACGAACGAGGCCGGCACGATCGCCAACCGGGCGACCAAGCAGCTGGGCGCGATCCGCGATGCCAAGGTGCTGGCGATGACGCCGCCGGCAATCCGCGGCCTGGGCCAGTCCAACGGCTTCACCTTCGAACTGCTGAACAGCGGCGGCCTCAGCCGTGAGCGCTTCCTGGAGCTGCGCAACCAGCTGATCGCGTCCGCGCAGCAGGATCCGGTGCTGGCCGGCGTGCGTGCGGCCTCGCTGGAGGATACGCCGCAGCTCAAGATCGACATCGATACCGAGAAGCTGACCGTGCTGGGCCTGACCCAGGCCAATGTCGACGATGTGCTCAGCTCCGCCTGGGGCAGCACCTATGTCAACGACTTCGTCGATCGCGGCCGGGTGAAGCGCGTCTATATGCAGGCCGACGCTCCCTATCGCGCCTTGCCGAGCGATCTCGACAACTGGATGGTGCGGTCGAGCACGACCGGCGAGATGGTGCCCTTCTCCGCCTTTGCCACCAGCCATTGGGTGATGGGGCCGAGCAGCGTGCAGCGCTTCAACGGCCTGTCCTCCTTCGAGATCCAGGGCCAGTCGGCGCCGGGTGCCAGCTCGGGCGATGCGATGGACCGGATGGTGGCACTGCAGAAGCAGCTGCCGGCCGGCACCAGCTATGCCTGGAGCGGCCTTAGCTATCAGGAGCAACTGTCCGGCGGACAAGCGCCCCTGCTCTATGGCCTGTCGGTGCTGGTGGTCTTCCTCTGCCTCGCCGCACTCTATGAAAGCTGGTCGATCCCGCTGTCGGTGCTGCTGGTCATTCCGCTTGGCCTGATCGGTGCGGTGCTGGCGGTGACGCTGCGCGGGCTGGAGAATAATATCTTCTTCCAGGTCGGCCTGCTGACCACCATGGGTCTGGCGGCGAAGAATGCGATCCTGATCGTCGAGTTTGCCGAACTGGCGCATCGCAATGGTCGCAATGCGCTGGAAGCGGCGCTGGAGGCGGCGCGGCTGCGCTTCCGTCCGATCCTGATGACCAGCCTGGCCTTCATCGCGGGCGTCATTCCGCTCGCCATCGCCACTGGGGCTGGCGCGCAGAGCCGCGTCGCGATCGGCACGGCGGTGGTCGGCGGCATGGTGACGGCGACGGTGCTGGCGATCTTCTATGTGCCGCTCTTCTTCGTCTCGATCGCCCGCCTGTTCGGCATGGACAAGAAGAAGCCGGGTGGCGAGCCGCCGGCCCAGGAACCGCCCGTGGACGGAGTGCCCGCATGACCCGCGCTGCATGGATGATGATGCCGCTGTCGGCGCTGGTGCTGGCCGGGTGCGACATGGCGCCCAAATATGTCCGGCCGCAAACGCCGGTGGCGCCGGCCTTCCCGACGGGTGAGGCCTATGCCCCGGCCAGCGCCGAACCTGCGGGCCTGCCCTGGACCGCGCTGATCGGCGACGCGCGGCTCAAGACCGTGATCGAGCGGGCGCTGGCCAATAATCGCGACCTGCGGGTGGCGCTGGCCAATGTCCAGTCGGCGCGGGCGCAATATAAGGTCGAGCGGGCGGCGCAGCTGCCGACGATCACTGGCGATGCGGCGGCAAGCTTCAGTCGCCAGAATGACAATCGGCAGAACAGCTATAGCGCCGATGTCGGCTTCAGCGCGTTCGAGATCGACCTGTTCGGCCGGGTCAAGAATCTGACCCGATCGGCGCTCGAATCCTATCTGGCGACGCAGGAAGGCATGCGGTCGACCCGCATCACCCTGATTGCCGAGACGGCGAACGCCTATGCGACGATGGCGGCGGACCAGGAATTGCTGGCCCTGTCGCGCCAGACGCTGGCGAGCGCGGAGCGCAGCCTGAAACTGACGCAGACGCTCAACACATCGGGCCTCGCCGGCAAGCTGGACGTGCATCAGGCCGAAACCACGGTGGAGCAGGCGCGCTCCGACATCGAGGCGAATGTCACCCAGGTCGCGCAGGACCGCAACGCGCTGGAACTGCTGGTCGGCGCGCCGGTCGAGGATGCGTTGCTGCCGCAATCGCTCGACAGCCTGTTGCAGTCGACCGCGAAGGTGCCTGCCGGCCTCTCCTCCGACGTGCTGTTGCAGCGACCCGATGTGTTGCAGGCGGAGCATCAGCTCAAAGCCGCCAATGCCGATATCGGCGCGGCGCGGGCGGCGATGTTCCCCAAGATCAGCCTGACCACGGCGATCGGCGTGGCCAGCTCGGCCCTGTCCTCGCTGTTCAGCGATGGCGGCTTTGCCTGGTCGGCGGCACCATCGGCCAGCATGCCGATCTTTGGCGGGGCGGCGCGCGGCAATCTGGACTATAGCAAGGCGCAGCGCGACCTTTACGTCGCGCAATATGAGAAGGCGATCCAGACCGCCTTCCAGGAAGTGTCGGACGGGCTGGCGCGGGCCGGCACGATCGACCGGCAGCAGGCGGCGCAGCAGGCGCTGGTGACGGCGAACCAGCGCTATTATGCGCTGGCGGACCAGCGCTATCGCGCGGGCATCGACACCTTCCTCAATTCGCTGACCAGCCAGCGTTCGCTCTACAGCGCCCAGCAGTCGGCGATCGCAACTGAGCTGGCGGCGGTGCAGAATCGCATCCTGCTCTACCGGGTGATCGGCGCCGACCAATAGGCGCCGATCCGCCCTCTTCTCCCGCTTTTCCATGCCCGCGAATCCTGTTATTCTGCGCGCATAAAGAAGAAGGAGAGGGCCATGGCATTGCTGGCTCGTTGTCTGGACTGGCTGTGCGGCATCTGTGCATCCGCCGCGCAGGATGAGTGCGTCATCAACCAGCTGATTTCCAGCGTGACGCGATCCCGACATACGCCCTGATCTCTTCGCAGCCGCAACATAGTTCTTCACCTGCGCGCGGCGCCGTGTAGACTGGCGCTGCGGCATGATGCGCCGCAGGCTTGGGACATGGGGTGGCGCAAATGGCTCCCGACAGTCGTGATGCAGGCGATCGGCCCTGGTGGAAGGGCGCGGTCCTCTATCAAATCTATCCCCGCAGTTTTCAGGATTCGAACGGCGATGGCATTGGCGACCTGCCGGGCATCACCGCGCGGCTGGAGCATGTCGCCCGGCTGGGCGTGGACGCGATCTGGATTTCGCCGTTCTTCCCCTCGCCGATGCGCGATTTCGGCTATGATATCGCCGATTATTGCGGGGTGGACCCGATCTTCGGCACGCTCGCCGATTTCGATGCGCTGGTGGCGCGCGCGCATGAACTGGGGATCAAGGTCACGATCGACCAGGTCTATGCCCATAGTTCCGACCTCCATCCCTGGTTCGCGCAGAGCCGGCAGGACCGGGACAATGACAAGGCGGACTGGTTCGTCTGGGCCGACCCCAGGGCGGATGGCACCCCGCCCAACAACTGGCAGTCGGTGTTCGGCGGCCCGGCCTGGACCTGGGACGCGCGGCGGCGGCAATATTATATGCACCAGTTCCTGACCAGCCAGCCGCAGCTCAACGTCCATAATGTCGCGGTGCAGGATGCACTGCTGGCGGCGATGCAATTCTGGCTGGACCGGGGCGTCGACGGCTTTCGCCTCGATGCGCTCAACCATGCGATGCACGACCCGGAATTGCGCGACAATCCACCCGCGCCCGAGGGGGAAGGGCCGCGCACCCGGCCGTTCGACTATCAGATTCGCCGCTACAGCCAGTCGCATCCCGGCGTGGTCGATTTCGTCGCGCGCATCCGGGCACTGACCGATCGCTATGGCGCGATCTTCACCGTGGCGGAGGTGGGCGGCGACCTCGCCGAGCAGGAGATGAAGGCCTATACGGCGGGCGAGGATCACCTCAACAGCGCCTATGGCTTCAACTTCCTCTATGCCCCGGCGCTGACGCCGGGCCTGATCGCGGACACGCTGGCGCGCTGGCCGGACGAACCGGGCATGGGCTGGCCCAGTTGGGCGTTCGAGAATCATGATGCGCCGCGCGCCTTGTCGCGCTGGTGTACGCCGGAGGATCAGCCCGCCTTCGCCCGGCTCAAGATGCTGCTGCTGATGGCGCTGCGCGGCAATGTCATCCTCTATCAGGGCGAGGAACTGGGCATCACCCAGGTCGATATCCCGTTCGAGAAGTTGCAGGATCCCGAGGCGATCGCCAACTGGCCGCTGACCCTGTCGCGCGACGGTGCGCGGACGCCGCTGCCCTGGTCGGTCGATGCCGCGGAGGCGGGCTTTACCGATGGCGAGCCCTGGCTGCCATTGGGCGCGGAGAATGTCGCGCGGGCGGTGGCAGCGCAGGAGGGCGACCCCGCGTCGCTGCTCCACTTCACCCGCGCGATGATCGCGCTGCGCAAGGCGAACCCGGCGTTGCGCCATGGGCGCCTGGATATCATGCGTGCCGACGACCAGTGCCTGGCCTTCCGCCGGGTGGCAGAGGATCAGGCGCTGACCTGCATCTTCAACCTGTCGCCGACGCCCGCGCCTTGGCCGGACGAAGTGGAAGGGCGTGGCGCGATCATCGCGGCGATCGGCGATGCGGCGCCGGGGATGGCATTGCCGCCCTATGCCGCGCTGCTGCTGGCACAGGATTAGGTCACACCCGCGTTCCACCGGGCAAAGTATATAGTGTCGTGCGGCAAAAAGGGCGGAATGCGCCCCACATGCCCCGGCAACGCCCCACCGACGCGACGCTTGGGTCACATCCGGGTCAGAGTGACGCGCCATTCGGGTCATGATGACGCGCCGGCTAAGCGACAGCCACGCACCGCCCGCGCTTCGGTTGGGGCACGAATGCTCAGTTGGAATCAAGGGGGTCGTGGTGCGATCCATCGTCGAGGATAGATCAGAGAAGCGGCGAATAGGACAGGGCTATTGGAGATGCGCCGATGGCGACATGCATCTCCAATACCTCCCCGAATCAGGTTCGGCGAGGCATTGGACGGATCAGCCTACTGCCGCCAGTTCCGGCGTGACGAAGCCGGCGAGGCGGCGTTGGATGATTGCGGTGGCGTCGTCGACGATGCGGGTGATGAGGTCCTGACAGGTCGGGATGTCGTGGATCAGGCCCTGAATCTGGCCGGCCCAGATCAGCCCCGCGTCCAGATCACCGGTTTCGAGCGCGACCCGGCCCTTGGCGCCCGACACCAAAGGCTGGATGTCGGGGAAGACCGATCCTTCGCGCAGCGAGATTTCGACCACCTCGTCCGACACGCTGTTCTTGGCGACGCGACCCGTATTCTTGAATTTGCGGAAGATGAGGTTGGTGCCGCGCTCGTCATTGTCGACCAGGAACTGCTTCACATTCTGGTGGATCGGCGCCTCGACCGTGGCGCAGAAGCGGGTGCCCATGTTGATGCCTTCCGCGCCCAGCGCCAGCGCGGCGGCGAGGCCGCGGCCGTCGCCGAAGCCACCGCTGGCGATCATCGGGATGCTGAGCTTGTCGGCCGCCGCCGGGATCAGGATGAGGCCCGGAATATCGTCCTCGCCAGGATGGCCGGCGCATTCGAAGCCGTCGATCGAGATGGCGTCGACGCCCATCCGCTGCGCCGACAGGGCATGGCGGACGGCGGTGCATTTATGGACGACGATGATGCCATGCGCCTTGAAATCATCGACATGTTCCTGCGGCTTATGGCCGGCGGTCTCGACGATCTTGATGCCGCTGTCGATGATCGCCTGGCGATATTCCGCATAGGGCGGCGGATTGACCGAGGGCAGGATGGTGAGGTTTACGCCGAACGGCTTGTCGGTCATCGTGCGGCAGCGATCGATCTCGCGGCGCAGATCGTCCGGCGTCGGCTGGGTGAGCGCGGTCAGGATGCCGAGGCCCCCGGCATTGGAGACGGCGGCGGCCAGTTCGGCGCGGCCGACCCACATCATGCCGCCCTGCACGATCGGATGCTCGATGCCGCACAATTCGGTGAAACGCGTCTTCAAAGCCATCACAGTGCCTCCACGATCGTCACATTGGCGATGCCGCCGCCTTCGCACATGGTCTGCAGGCCATAGCGCTTGCCCCGTGCTTTCAGCGCATGGACGAGCGTGCTCATCAGTTTGGTGCCCGATGCGCCGAGCGGGTGGCCGAGCGCGATCGCGCCGCCATGGACGTTGAGCCTGGCCGGATCGGCGCCGATCGCCTTGAGCCAGGCCATAGGGATGGAGGCGAAGGCCTCGTTCACCTCGAACAGGTCGATATCGTCGAGTTTCAGGCCCGAGCGTTCGAATGCCTTGCGGGTGGCGGGGATCGGCTCCTCCAGCATGATGACCGGATCACCGGCGGTGACGGTCAGGTTGACGATGCGGGCGAGCGGCGTGAGGTTGAAACGCTTGATCGCCGCTTCGCTCGCCACCAGCACGCCCGACGCGCCATCGGTCATCTGGCTGGCATTGGCGGCGGTGATGGTGCCGCCTTCCTCCAGCGTCTTGACGCTGGCCATCGCCTCCATCGTGCCGCCACGGCGCACGCCGTCGTCGGTGTCGAAAATCCCCTCGGGCGTCAGGACGGGAACGATCTCCGCCTTGAAGGCGCCGCTGTCGATCGCGGCTGCCGCCTTGGCATGGCTGGCCAGCGCATAGGCGTCCATATCCTCGCGGGTGAAGCCATATTTGTTGGCGATCGCCTGGGCGCCATGGAACTGGCTGAATTCGGCGACGCCATAGCGTTTCTGGATGCTCTTGGGCCAAGGGCCGTCGCCCAGCCCGGCGGCAGCGTGGAGCTGGAAATTGGAGCCCATCGGCACGCGGGTCATGCTTTCGGCGCCCGCCGCAATCACCAGGTCCTGGGTGCCGGACAGGATCGCCTGCGCCGCGAAATGCAGTGCCTGCTGCGAGGAGCCGCATTGCCGGTCGATCGTCACGGCCGGCACGCTGTCGGGCAGCTTGGAGGCGAGGACGAGGTTGCGGCCGAAGGCGAAGCTCTGTTCGCCCGCCTGGCTGACGCAGCCGACGATCACATCCTCGATGGCGGCGGGATCGATGCCGGTGCGGTCGACCAGCGCGTTGAGAATGGTGGCGCCCAGATCGGCGGGATGGATGTCGATCAGCCCGCCCTTGCGGGCACGGCCGCCGGCGGTGCGGACGGCTTCGACGATATAGGCCTCGGCCATAGGTCAGGCTCCTCTGAAATGGGGGGGACGCTTGGCGAGCAGGGCGGCAAGCCCCTCCTGCGCCTCGCCGGCGCCGGCGACCGCCATCGATCGCAATTCGCGGTCGAGCTGGGTCTCGAATCCGGTGTCAAAACTGTCATGCAGCAGGGTGCGGGCGGCGCCATAGGCGGCCGTCGGCGCGTCGGCGAGGCGGGTGGCGAGCGCCAGCCCTTCCGCCTCCAGCGCGTCATCATCGACCAGCCGGGTGACGAGGCCGATGGCTTCGGCCTCCTCGCTTTTGATGCGGCGGTTGGTGAGGATGATCTCCTGCGCGCGGCGCAGGCCGACGAGGCGTGGCAGCAGCCAGCTGAGCCCGCCATCGGCGGTCAGGCCGATCGCGCCATAGGCCGCGGTATAATGGGCCGAGCGGGCGGCCAGCACGACATCGCCCAATATGGCGAGACTGAAGCCTGCGCCCGCCGCCGGGCCGTTGACCAAAGTCACCAGCGGCTTGGCCATGCGGGCGAGGCGCGTGACGGCGGCGTGGAAGGTGGCGATGAGTTCGGTGAGGACGGTGGGCAGTTGCGCGCCCGCGCCGCCCATCAGCGCGACATCGCCGCCGGCGCAGAACAGCTTGCCATTGCCGGTGAGGACGACGCAGCGGACCGCCGCATCGCCCTCGCACCGGATCGCGGCGTCGAGCAGCGCACGGGCGAGCGGCAGGTCGATCGCATTGCCGACCGCCGGACGATCCAGCGTGATCCGGGCGATGCCGTCGGCGATCGCCAGCGCCACGCCGCTGCCCGACCCGCTCATCAGCGCGGCGCCATGCGGATGGCGCCGTCGAGGCGGATCACCTCGCCATTCAGCATCGGGTTGCGGACGATCGATTCGACGAGTTGGGCATATTCGGCCGGCTTGCCGAGGCGGCTGGGGTGGGGCACCTGCGCGCCCAGCGCATCCTGCACATGCTGGGGGAAGGCCTCCAGCATCGGCGTCAGGAAGATGCCCGGCGCGATCGTCATCACGCGGATCTTGTGCTGGGCGAGATCGCGGGCGATCGGCAGGGTCATGCCGACCACGCCGCCCTTCGACGCGGAATAGGCGGCCTGGCCGATCTGGCCGTCATAGGCCGCGACCGAGGCGGTGTTGACGATGACGCCCCGCTCGCCGTCCATCTCCTCGGCCGCTGCCGCGCGGGCGGCGAATTTGGATATCATGTTGAAGGTGCCGATCAGGTTGACGGTCACCGTCTTGGCGAAGCTGTCGAGCGGATGAGGCACATTTTCCTTGCCCACCGTCTTCACGGCCGGGGCGATACCGGCGCAATTGACGAGGATGCGGGCGGTGCCATGGGCGGCTTCCGCCGCGTCGAGCCCGGCGGTGACGCTGGCATCGTCGGCAACATTGACGCCGACATAAAGCCCGCCGATTTCGGCGGCGACCGCCTTGCCGGCTTCCTCATTGAGGTCGAAGATCGCGACCTTGGCACCCTGCGCCGCGAGCATGGTCGCGGTGGCACGGCCGAGGCCGGAGGCGCCACCGGTGACGATGGCGGCCAGTCCCTTGATATCCATTATCTGTCCTCTCCCGGCAGAATTATACGAGTTCGACGGCCATGGCGGTGGCTTCGCCGCCGCCGATGCAGAGGCTGGCGACGCCGCGCTTGAGGCCGCGGGTTTCCAGCGCGCCGAGCAGGGTGGCGACGATGCGCGCGCCCGATGCGCCGATCGGATGGCCCAGCGCGGTGGCGCCGCCATTGACGTTGAGCTTGTCCGCCGGGATGCCCAGTTCCTTGGCGGCGATCATCGCGACCACGGCAAAGGCCTCGTTGACCTCGAACAGGTCGACATCCTCGACCGACCAGCCGGCCTTGGCCAGCAGCTTTCGCATCGCGGGCACCGGCGCGGTGGTGAACTTGGCGGGCTCATGGGCATGGGCGGCGGTGGCGACGACCTTCGCCACCATTTTAAGGCCCTGCTTTTCCGCGACGCTCTGACGGGTCATCACCAGCGCGGCGGCGCCGTCCGAAATGGACGAGGCATTGGCGGCGGTGATGGTGCCATCCTTGACGAAGGCGGGCTTGAGGCCGGGGATCTTTTCCGGCCGGGCCTTGCCGGGCTGTTCGTCGGTATCGATGACGGTGTCGCCGCCCCGGCCCGATACGGTGACCGGCGTGATCTCGCGGACGAAGGCGCCGCTGCCGATCGCCGCATTGGCGCGGTCGAGCGAGCGGATGGCATAATCATCCTGATCGGTGCGGGTGAACTGATAGTCGCGCACGGCCTCTTCGGCGAAGACGCCCATCGCCTTGCCGGGTTCATAGGCGTCCTCCAGCCCGTCCATCATCATCGTGTCGATGATGCGGTCATGGCCGATGCGTGCGCCGCTGCGATGCTTGGGCAGGGCATAGGGGGCGTTGGTCATGCTCTCCATGCCGCCGGCGATCACGATGTCGGCCGCGCCCGATGCCAGCGCCTCATGCGCCATGATCGCCGCCTGCATGCCGGATCCGCACATTTTGTTGACGGTCGTCGCCTCGGTATTGAGGCCGAGGCCCGCGCCGAGCGCCGCCTGGCGCGCGGGCGCCTGGCCCAGGCCGGCGGGCAGCACGCAGCCCATATAGATGCGATCGATGGCGTCAGTAGCGACGCCGGCGCGCTCGACCGCGGCCTTGACCGCCGTCGCGCCAAGATCGGTGGCCTTGACCGCCGAGAGCGCGCCCTGGAACCCGCCCATGGGGGTGCGGGCATAGCTCGCAATGACTACCGGATCGTCCTGCATCCTAATTCTCCTTCAAAGGCTGCGCGCAATGACCATGCGCTGGATGTCCGACGTGCCCTCGTAAATCTGGCACACGCGGACATCGCGGTAGATTTTCGCGATTCCGAATTCTTCAAGATAGCCATAGCCACCCAGTGTCTGCATCGCGCCGGATACCACCGCCTCGGCCGCTTCGGAGGCGAACAGCTTGGCCATCGACGCCTGGGTCAGGGCCGGCTGGCCACTGTCCTTCATCGCGGCGGCGGACAGGACGAGCTGGCGCGCGGCCTCCAGTCGGGTGGCGAGGTCGGCAAGGCGGAAGCCGACTGCCTGATGCTCGATGATCGCCTTGCCGAAGCTCTTGCGGTCCTTGGCGTAAGCGACGGCAATCTCCAGCGCCGCCTGCGCCATGCCGACGCACTGGGCGGCGATGCCGATGCGGCCGGTTTCCAGATTGGCCAAAGCGATGCGATAGCCCTGGCCCGGCTGGCCGATCAGCAGATCATCCTCGACGAACATGTCCTCGAACCGCAGCGCGCAGGTGTCCGACGCGCCCTGGCCCATCTTGTGTTCGACCTTGTCGACCGCATAGCCTGGCCGGTCGGTCGGCACGATGAAGGCGGACAGGCCTTTCTTGCCGGCGTCGGGATCGGTGACGGCGATGATCATCACCAGTCCGCCGATCTTGCCGGAGGTGATGAACTGCTTGGCGCCGGTGATGCGCCAGCCGCCATCGACCTTGACCGCGCGGGTGCGCACGGCCGACGCGTCGGAGCCGGCATCGCTTTCGGTGAGGGCGAAGGCGCCGATGGTGCGGCCGCCAATCAGGTCGGGAAGGAAGCGGGCCTTCTGTTCCTCGCTGCCATCCTTGAGCAGGCCAGAGACGAGGATCGAATTCTGGATCGAGACGATGGTGGAGAGGGCGCCGTCGGCAGCGGCCAGTTCCATCAGGGCGAGGGCATAGGAAACCGAATCCGCCTCCGCGCCGCCATAGGCTTCGGGCGCGGTCATGCCCCAGAGGCCAAGGCCGGCCATCTCCTCGAACAGCGAGCGGGGATAGCCGCCCTCCGCCTCGAACCGGGCGCTATGGGGGCGGATCGTCGCCTGGGCGAAATCCCGGACGGTATCGCGAATCGCGCTCTGGATTTCGGTCAGCATAAACCCTTGCGTCTCTCCTATACTCATGAGTAGGTTGCGCCTGTTGCGATTTCTTGTCAACAGGCGGCATGGAGGAACAGCGAGTGTCGGCGAAAAGCGCAGTGGCGATCCCGTCTCCCTTCCGCACGCGGGAGGAGAAGGCGCGCGAGCGGGAGGAAAAGCGCGAGGCGGTGCTGCGCGCGGCGGTGCGCATGTTCAACGCGCGCGGCTTCCATGCGACCTCGCTGGACGATGTCGCCGCGAGCCTGGGGATCAGCAAGCCGACCATCTATCATTATCTGGGCAACAAGGAGCAGGTGCTGATCGAATGCGTCACCCGCGGCCTGGAAATGCTGCGCGCGGCGGCCGATGAGGCCCGCGCGGGGGAAGGCAATGGTCTGGCCCGGCTCGGCTATTTCCTGCGCCGCTATGGCGCGGTGATCATGGATGATTTTGGCGCCTGCGTGGTGCGGACGGGTGACGAATGCCTGTCGGCCGAAGGCGCGATCCTGTTCCGATCGCGCAAGCGCGACATCGACCTGGCCATGCGCGGGCTGATCGCCGACGCGGTGGCGGACGGGTCGATCGCCCCGGTCGACGTGAAGCTGGCGGCCTTCACTTTGGCCGGCGCGCTCAACTGGGCGGCGCGCTGGCGCGATCCGGCAGGCGCGATGAGCGCCGAGGCGATCGCGATGGCGCAGGTCGACCTGCTGATTGCCGGCCTCGCCCCGCGCGGCTGAGGACGCCCGCTTCTCTCCTGTCTAAATTGGTCAAGCGACGCGCCATGGCGCGCGCCTATGACCGGCCCATGGACAGACAGCCCGCCATGACGGGCGGGAAGGAGAGGGCCGGATGGAGATTGCCGCCATGCCATTGCAGGCGATGCTGGACCGGGAGGCGATCCGCGATTGCCTCGCCCGGCTGGCGCGGGGTGAGGACCGGCGCGACGCCGATCTGATCCGGGCGTGCTGCTGGCCGGACGGCAGCACCGACTATGGTGTGTTCGCCGGTGATTTCGACGCCTATCTTGCCTGGGTGGTGCCCGGTGCCGACGCGATCCTCTGTACCCAGCATCTGCTGGGACAGAGCGTCATCGACCTGGCGGGCGATACGGCGCGGGTCGAGACGCAGGTCCAATCCTATCATCGCATCGACATGGGCGACGCGCAGCGCGACGTCATGATCGGCGGCCGTTATCTCGACATTCTCGAACGGCGCGACGGGCAGTGGCGGATCGCGCGGCGGACCATGCTCTATGACTGGGTGCAGGATATCGGCGTCTCAGCCGACTGGAGCCAGGGGGTGATGGGCATGGCATTCAGCGCGCCGCATTTCACCGGCCGCGCGAACGGCGATCATAGCGTGCGCTTCTTCGCGCGCGAGACGGATTGAGGGAGAGGATCATGAAACCGCTGGACGGCAAGGTCGCGATCGTGACCGGCGCAAGCCGGGGCATCGGCAAGGGCATGGCGCTGGCGCTCGCCGAGCAGGGGGCGACCGTCTATGTCACCGGGCGCACGGTCAAGGCGGGCGACCATGAACTGCCGGGCACGGTCGGCGAGACGGCGGCGCAATGCGATGCGCGCGGTGGCCGGGGCATTGCGGTGCAGGTCGATCATGGCGACGATGCACAGGTGGCCGCGCTGTTCGACCAGGTGCAGCGCGAGCAGGGGCGGCTCGACCTGCTGGTCAATAATGCCTTTGCGATCCCCGAGGATCTGACCGTGCCGGGCAGCTTCTGGGAAAAGCCCTTGTCCAACTGGGACATGGTCGATGTCGGCGTGCGCTCCAATTTCGTCGCGGCGCGCCATGCCGCGCAGATGATGGTGCCGCAGGGTTCGGGGCTGATCGTCGCGATATCGGGCTATGTCGGCGTGACCTATACCTATGGCGTCGTGTTCGGCACTGCCAAGTCGGCGGTCGACCGCATGGCGCGCGATATGGCGATCGAGTTGCAGCCTTATGGTGTCGCCTCGCTCGCGCTATGGCAGGGGCTGACCATGACCGAGCGGGCACAGCGCAACATTGCCGCCAATCCGGCGATGAAGGCGCTGACCGTCACCAATCCGCTGGTCGGCTGCTCGCCCGAATTTCCCGGCCGGGTGATCGCCGCGCTGCTCGCCGATCCGGCGATCATGGCGCGATCGGGGGGCACCTTCATCACCGCCGAACTGGCGCAGGATTATGGCATCACCGATGTCGACGGGAAGACCATCCCGTCGCTGCGGGCCGAGCGCGGCGCACCGATCTGGCAGCCGATCGCCCCGCGGACGGAGGCATAGGATGGCCGCGGATCGCCAGGCGCGGATCGACGCGCTGCTCGACCGGCAGGATATTGTCGACTGCCTGACCCGGTTCAGCCGGGGTATGGACCGGTTCGACCGCGCCCTGTTCCTGTCGGCCTTTCATGACGATGCCACCGTCGCGGCGGGCAGCTTCGTCGGCGCGCCCGATGCGCTTTATGCCTGGGCCAGCGCCCTGCACGAGGGCGGGCAGGTGGCGACCCATCATAATCTGCTCAACATGACGATCGATATCGACGGCGACAGCGCCCATGCCGAAACCTATTATCTGTTCGTCGGCCGCAACCGGGACGAGAGCAACTGGATCGCCGGGGGCCGCTATCTCGACCGGCTGGAACGGCGCGATGGCCAGTGGAAGATTGTGCTGCGCACCAACATGATCGAATGGTCCGGGCTGGTGCCGACCCTGCCGCTGCCGTTCGGCGACGTGCTGGACCTGCATGCCAATGGCGCGCCGGCACGGGACAAGAGCGATCCTTCCTATCAGCGGCCTCTGGTCAATCGGCGGGCGCCGCATATTCCCCAATAGCGCGCATCGCGGGGTCGATCCTTGGGCGGGGACATTCTGTCCACGTTGACGCCGCCTGCCGCGCATCCCACCTTCGCATCGAAATGGGGCCATGCTGCGTTGGACGCAGCGACGGGCGCGCCCTGTGCCCGCTGCCCTACATCCTGCCGAAGAAGGTGATCCGATGACCATAGCCCTTGCCGACCCCAGCCTGCTGCGCGAACAATGCTATGTCGACGGCCAGTGGATCGGCGCTGCCAGCATCGACGTGACCGATCCTGCGACGGACGAGCGGCTGGCCGGCATTCCCGCGATCGACGAGGCGGGGACGCGCGCGGCGATCGAGGCGGCGGAGGCGGCGCTGCCAGAGTGGAAGGCGAAGACGGCGGGTGAGCGGTCGCGCATATTGCGCCGCTGGTTCGAACTGCTGATCGCGCATCAGGATGACCTGGCGATGATCCTGACCCGCGAGCAGGGCAAGGCGCTGACCGAGGCCAAGGGCGAGATCGCCTATGCGGCCAGCTTCATCGAATGGTTCGGCGAAGAGGCCAAGCGCATCTATGGCGAGATCATTCCCAGCCACCGCGCCGACAGCCGCATCGTCGTCATCAAGCAGCCGGTGGGCGTGGTCGCCGCGATCACGCCGTGGAATTTCCCCGCCGCGATGATCACGCGCAAGGCGGCACCGGCGCTAGCGGCGGGCTGCACCATGGTGCTGAAGCCCGCCACCCAGACGCCGCTGACCGCGCTGGCGCTCGCCGTTCTGGCCGAGCGGGCGGGCGTGCCCAAGGGGGTGTTCAACGTCGTCACCGGATCGTCGCGGGTGATCGGCGCGGAACTGACCGGCAACCCGCTGGTGCGCAAGCTGAGCTTCACCGGATCGACCGAGGTTGGCAAGACGCTGATGGCGCAATGCGCGCCGACGATGAAGAAGCTGTCGATGGAACTGGGCGGCAATGCGCCCTTCATCGTCTTTGCCGACGCCGATCTGGATGCGGCGGTCGAAGGCGCGATCGCGTCCAAATATCGCAACAGCGGCCAGACCTGCGTCTGCGTCAACCGCATCCTTGTCCAGCGCGACGTCGCGCCGGCCTTTGCCGAGAAGCTGAAGGCGGCCGTCGCGAAGCTGAAGGTCGGGCCGGGCACGGAAGCGGGCGTGACCCAGGGGCCGCTGATCGACGAGAAGGCGGTCGAGAAGGTCGAGGAACATGTCGCCGACGCGCTGGCCAAGGGCGGCACGCTGGTGAGCGGTGGGCATCGCCACAAGCTGGGCCACAGCTTCTTCGAGCCGACCATCATCAGCGGCTGCACGCCGGAGATGAAGCTGGCCGACGAGGAGACGTTCGGGCCGCTCGCCGCGCTCTTCCTGTTCGACACGGAAGAGGAGGCGGTGGCGCTGGCCAACGCCACCGAGGTCGGCCTGTCGGGCTATTTCTACACCCGCGACCTGTCGCGCGCCTGGCGCGTGGGCGAGGCGCTGGAGGTCGGCATGGTCGGCATCAACACCGGCCTTATCTCGACCGAGGTCGCGCCGTTCGGGGGCATCAAGGAATCGGGCATGGGCCGCGAAGGATCGCGCCATGGCATCGAGGACTATGTCGAGATCAAATATCTGTGCATGTCCGGGATCTGACGCAGACTATCGAAAGGGGATGATGATGGCGGGAGTGGTGGCGGTAACCGGCGCGGCCGGTGCGCTGGGCCGGGCGGCGGTGCAGGTGCTGCGCGCGGCCGGCTGGACGGTGGCGGGTATCGATCTGGGCGATGTGCCGGCCGATGGCGTCGACCTGGCGCTGGGCGGCGTTGACCTGTCCGACGAGCAGGCGGTGGCCGGCGCGGCGGACAAGATCGGCGAAGCGCTGGGCGGCCTCGACGCGCTGGTTAATATTGCCGGCGGTTTCAGCTGGGAGACGGTGGAGGATGGCTCTGTCGCCACCTGGGACCGGCTCTATGGCATGAATGTCCGCACCACGCTGATCGCGACTCGCGCGCTGTTGCCGCTGCTGCGCGATGGCGGCGGGGCGATCGTCAATATCGGCGCGGCGGCCTCGGTTAAGGCGGCGGCCGGCATGGGCGCCTATGCCGCGTCCAAGGCCGGCGTGGCGCGCCTGACCGAAGCGCTGGCCGAAGAACTGAAGGATGCGGGCGTGCGCGTGAATGCGGTGCTGCCCAGCATCATCGACACGCCGGCCAACCGCGCCGACATGCCCGACGCGGATGCCAGCCGCTGGGTCTCGCCCGAGGCGTTGGGAGGGGTGATCGCCTTCCTGCTGTCGCCCGCCGCTGCGCCGATCACCGGCGCGCTGATCCCGGTCACTGGCCGGGTCTGATCGCGATCGACCGGTTGCCGTTGCAAGGCGCGCAACCGGTCGATGGCGTTTCGTGCAACTGGCCTTGGCGCCTTTGCATTTGCGAAAAAAGCCGGGGAGGACCAGATGAACCTCGATGCTGCGACGCAGCAATATTCTTGTCTGAGGTTCTTATGTTTTCGCTCATCTCGCTCTATTTCGCCTATCGCCGGGACGTCGTCACCGCCGAGCGTTATATCGCCGCGCGGACCCCCGCTGCCGAGCCGGTTTCGGCCGACGTCGTGACCTTCCCGGTCGCCAAGGAAGAAAAGCTGGCCCGCGCCGCCTGATCGGCGCGCCAGCTGACGACTGACTACCTCTCCCGCTGACTGCCCATTTTCGGGGCAGCGTCGCGGCCAGAAGGCCGCCAAGGGATCGCCACAGCGCTAACAGCGCCGGCCCGCCGCTCCGCCATTGCAAGTCAACATATGTGTTGATTAACAAAATGGCGAGAACAGCGATCCCCAGGAGAGGTCATGACCTGCAAGCCGACGCAGACGCCTGCGGCTGACACATTCGATATCCCGACCCTGCGCGAGAAATATCGCGCCGAGCGCGACAAGCGGATGCGCGCCGACCGGGAAGGCCAATATCAGCCGACCACCGACGACACGACGCACAGCTATGACGTCGACCCGCATATGCCGGTCGTCGCGCGTGACCCGATCGTCGAGGAACTGGATGTCGTGGTGCTGGGCGCGGGCTTTGCCGGCCTGCTCGCCGGCTATCACCTGACCAAACAGGGCGTCACCAATTTCCGCAATATCGACCATGGCGGCGATTTCGGCGGCGTCTGGTACTGGAACCGCTATCCCGGCATCCAGTGCGACAATGACGCCTATTGCTATCTGCCGCTGCTGGAAGAAACCGGCTTCATGCCGTCGAAGAAATTCGCCGACGGCGCGGAGATCCAGGCCTATTGCCGCCAGATCGCCGAAAGCTTCGGTTTCGCCGACAAGGCGCTGTTCCACACCCTCATCACCTCGCTGAAATGGGACGAGACGATCCAGCGCTGGCGCGTCGGCACCAGTCGGGGCGACGAACTGCTGGCCCGTTTCGTGGTGATGGGCTGCGGCGTGCTCAACATGCCCAAGCTGCCCGGCATCGCCGGCATCAACAGCTTCAAGGGCAAGATCTTCCACACTGCCCGCTGGGACTATGACTATAGCGGCGGCAGCTATGCCAATCCGGTGCTCGACAAGCTGGCCGACAAGCGCGTCGCCATCATTGGCACCGGCGCGACCGCGATCCAGGCGGTGCCCTATCTCGGCCGCTACGCCAAACAGCTCTATGTCATCCAGCGCACGCCATCGACCGTGGACGAACGCCCCAATCCGGCGACGGATGCCGACTGGGCGGCGTCGCTCCAGCCCGGCTGGCAGGCCGATCGCCAGGCCAATTTCCACCGCGCCGCAATGGAGTCCTTTGCGCCGGGCGAGCCGGATCTGATCTGCGACATCTGGACCGAGATTGCCCGCAACCTGTCGGCCGAACTGGAAGCCGAAGGCTGGCCGGAAATGTCGATCGAGCAGTTTATGGCCAAGCGCGAGGTGGTCGATTATCGCGTGATGGAGCGGCTGCGCGCCCGCGTCGACGAGATGGTCGATGACAAGGCGACGGCCGAGGCCCTGAAGCCCTGGTATCGCTTCCTCTGCAAGCGTCCGCTGTCGAGCAATGAGTTCTACCCGACCTTCAACCGGCCCAATGTCACGCTGATCGACGTTGCCGACAGCAAGGGGCTGGAGAAGATCACCGAGAAGGGCTTCGTGTCGGGCGGCGTCGAATATGAGGTCGACTGCATCATCTTCGCCAGCGGCTTCGAGGTGACGAGCGAGCTGAAGCGCCGCTGGGGCATCGATGCGGTCGAGGGACGCGATGGCCTGTCCATCTACGATCATTGGGCCAATGGCCCGCGCACCCTGCACGGCACCATGACCCATGGTTTCCCCAACCAGTTCTTCATCGGCTATATCCAAGGCGGCCTCAACGCCAGCGTGACCGAACAGTTCGGCCGCCAGGCGGAGCATATCGCCCATATCATCCATGCGGTGATGGATAAGGGCGCCAAGGTGGTCGAGACCACCCTGCAGGGGCAGGAGGATTATGTCCGCCATTTCGAGGAAATGGAAATCGACATGACCGCCTTCCAGCAGGAATGCACCCCCAGCTATTTCACCAATGAAGGCCAGGTGAAGGCGCCCTGGGCACTGTTCCGCAGCTATGGACCGGGCTGGGGCGCATTCCAGAAACTGGTGCAGGACTGGCGCGCGAAGGGTGATCTCGACGGCATGGAATTGCGGTCCTGAGCCATGGGCCGGATCGCCCCGGGGATGGTTCGTGGCGCTCGCCGCTCTTCCCTTGGGACGCTCCCGCCAGTTGCGATAGGCAGGTTGAAAATATTGTCCTTGCGGACCCGGCGAGCAGACTCGCGGGCCGTACCCATCGGGCAACGCGGACGTTGCAGGAGGATGCCATGAGCAAGATCGACAATATCGATGTGGAGGCACTGGCCAAGCCGCTGACCTACCCGACCGAGGCATTCCTGTCGAAGGACTATGCCCTGGCGGAGAAGGAAAAGCTGTGGCCCCATGTCTGGCAGATGGCGGCGCGGGTCGAGGAACTGCCCGATGTCGGCGACTGGATGACCTACGACATTTGCGATGAGTCGATCATCATCGTGCGGACCGCGCCCGACACGTTGCGCGCCTTCTTCAATGTCTGTCCGCATCGCGGCCGCCAACTGGTCGACGTGCCCAAGGACGTGCATTCGGTGCGCGGCAAGAACCGGCGCAGCTTCGTCTGCGGCTTCCATGGCTGGACCTTCGATACCGAGGGCAACAACACCTACATCCTCGACCCGCAGGACTGGCAGGGCGCGCTCAATGCCGAATGCACCCGCCTGTCGGATGTGAAGATCGACACATGGGGCGGCTGGATCTGGATCCATATGGACCTCAATGCCGAGCCGCTGATCGATTTCCTGGGCGATGCCGGCCGCATCCTGTCCCACTTCGAAATGGACAAGATGCGCTACAAATGGCGCAAATGGGTGGTCTATCCGGCCAATTGGAAGACCGCTCTGGAGGCTTTCATGGAGCCTTATCATGTCGCGGGCACCCATACCCAGCTGCTCGATTATGGCGATTATTACGCATACAGCGCGGCTTATGGCCTGCATGGGGTGAGCGGTTTCGACCAGCGCGACCCGGCCTTCCAGATGAGCCAGAGCAGCAGCGTCACCCGCGCCGGCAAGGGCGACGATCCGCGCCGCTCCACCTATGAGCTGATCCGCGAAAATTACGAGACGCTGAACTATGCCGCCTCGACCGAGACCTTGGTCAATGCGGCCAGCCGGCTGGTCGACGAACTGCCCGAGGGCACGGCGGCGGGCGACGTCATCGCCCATTGGCTGAAATCCGCCAAGGCGGACGATGCCGCGCGCGGCGTTATCTGGCCGGAAATCCCGCCCGAGGTGATGGCCGAGGCGGGGCTTGCCTGGCACGTCTTTCCCAACATGTCGGTGCTGCAGGGGATCACCTTCGCCCTTTGCTACCGCACCCGTCCCTATGGCGACGATCCCGACATGTGCATCTTTGAATCCTACGCGATCGAGCGCTTTCCCGAAGGTGAAGTGCCGGTCACCGAATGGGAAGAGACGGAGGCCACCGCCGAGGGCTGGGGCGCCGTCCTCGCCCAGGATTTCTCGAACATGGAATGGGTGCAGAAGGGCATGAAGTCGCGCGGCTTCCGCGGACCGCTGCCCAACCCCCACCAGGAACGCAAGATCACCAATTTCCACCGCAACCTAGCCACGTACATGGGTACGGGCGCACCGAGGTTACTCAAATGAGCTATGACGATCCCAAGTCCGCCGTCAACGTGAACGCCACCGACAAGAAGGGCACGCCGGTCTACAAGCGGATGCTGGACCTGTTCGAGGCCGAAGGCATCAACACGCTGTTCGGCATTCCCGACCCGAATTTCGTCCACATGTTCCTGGAGGCCGAACGGCGCGGCTGGACCGTGGTTGCGCCCCATCATGAAGCCGCAGCCGGCTTCATGGCCGAGGCCGCGTCGCGCATCACCGGCAAGCCGGCCGTCGCGATCGGCACGCTGGGGCCGGGCATCGCCAATATGGCGCCCGCCATCCAGTGCGCGCTGGTCGAAAATTCGCCGGTCATCTTCCTGTCGGGCCAGCGCGCCCGCGTCACCGAACAGCGTGTCCGTCGCGGCCGCATCCAGTTCGTGAAGCAGATGCCCTTGTTCGAGAATAGTGTCAAATATGCTGCCTCGATCGAATATGCCGACCAGACCGACGAGGTCGTGCGCGAGGGCATCCGCAAGGCGATGGGTGGCACCCCCGGCCCGGTCTATATCGAATATCCCAGCCACATCATCCTGGAAGAGCTGGACCTGCCCGCGCCGCTGGCGCCCGATCGCTATCGCCTGGTCAACCAGGGCGCGGACATCGACCGGGTCAAGGAAGCGGCCGACCTGATCCGCGCCGCCAAGAACCCGATCCTGCTGGTCGGCCATGCCGTCCACACCTCGCGCTCGGGCGCGGCGGTGAAGGAACTGGCGGACCTCATGAACTGCCCGGTGATCCAGACTTCGGGCGGCACCAGCTATATCAAGGGGCTGGAAGATCGCACCTTCCAATATGTCTTCTCCAAGGCGTCGATCGAGGCGGTCACGGAATCGGATCTGGTGTTGGCGCTGGGCACCGAACTGGGCGAGCCGGTCCATTTCGGCAAGTGGCGCTACTGGATGAAGAATGAAGCGATCCGCAAGTGGATCTATGTCGAGCAGGATCCCGCCGCGATCGGCGTCAACCGCCCGATCGACGTGCCGCTGGTCGGTGACCTGCGCGGCGTCGTGCCGCAGCTGGTCGAGGCGCTGAAGGATACGCCGCGCGCACCCGCGCCGATGCTGGAAGCCTTCATGCGTGATGGCCAGGCGGAACTGGACGAACTGGCGGCGGAATCGCGCACCAAGAGCGACGGCACCGGCGACCTGCCGATCCATCCCGCCCGTCTGGCGGTGGAAGCGACCGAGGCCTTCCCCAAGGACGGCATCCTGATCCGCGACGGCGGTGCCGGCGTGATCTTCCAGTGGACCTATTCGCAGTGCAAGCCGAATGACGTCATCTGGAACCAGAATTTCGGTCATATCGGCACCGGCATTCCCTATGCGACCGGCGCGATGCTGGCGGACAAGGCGGCCACCGGCGTCAGCCGTCCGGGCCTGTTGCTGACCTCCGACAGCAGCTTCATGTTCCATATCGCCGAACTGGAAGTGGCGGTGCGCACCAAGCTGCCGCTGGTCTGCGTCGTCGGCGTGGATAATCAGTGGGGCCTGGAAGTGGGCGTCTACAAGCGCACCTTCGGCCAGGGCACGGAAGAAACCGGCACCCATTGGAGCAAGGAAGTCCGCTTCGACAAGATCGGCGAGGGCTTTGGCTGCCACGGCGAATATGTGACCCGCGCGGAGGACATCAAGCCGGCGATCGCGCGTGCCTATGCCAGCGGCAAGCCGGGCGTCGTCCATGTCGTGATCGACCCCAAGGCCAATTCGGAAGAAATGCCGAAATATGCCGAATTCCGCACCTGGTACGCCGAAGGCACCCAGTAAAACGCCCTTCCTTCCCGGATAAGGGGAGGGGGACCGCCGCAGGCGGTGGAGGGGTGTCTCCCTGGCGGACACACCCCTCCGTCTGGCCTTTGGCCAGCCACTTCCCCTTCAAGGGGAGGATTTTGGAGAGGATGGGACATCGACATGCGCGACTATCGGAACTTCTATATCGACGGCCAGTGGGTCGCCCCGGTCGAACCGAAGACCGCGGATGTCATCAACCCGGCGACCGAGGCGGTGGCCGGCACCATCTCGCTCGGCGGCGTGGCCGATGTGAACAAGGCGGTCGCCGCCGCGCGCAAGGCCTTTGCCAGCTGGTCGCAGACCACGCGCGAACAGCGGCTCGACCTGCTGCTCGCCATCCAGGCGGAATATGCGCGGCGCCAGGCCGAATTGGGCGACGCGATCATCGAGGAAATGGGTGCGCCGTCCTCGCTCGCCCATGGCTTCCATGTCGGCCTGGGGGCGGGGCATCTGCAGACCGCGATCGAGGTGCTGCGCGAATTCAAGTTCGACGAACAGCATGGCGCGACGATGATCGCGCGCGAGCCGATCGGCGTCTGCGCGCTCATCACGCCGTGGAACTGGCCAATGAACCAGACCTGCGTGAAGATTTTCCCGGCGCTGGCGACCGGCTGCACCATGATCCTGAAGCCGCCACAACTGGCGCCTTTCTCGGCCCAGATCCTGGCCGAAATTCTCGATACGGCGGGCGTGCCGGCGGGCGTGTTCAACATGGTGCAGGGCAGCGGCAGCGTGATTGGCACGGCGCTTTCCACCCATGAGGATGTCGACATGGTGTCCTTCACCGGCTCCGAGCCGGTCGGCGTGCAGATTCAGAAGGATGCCGCGACCACGATCAAGCGGGTCGGGCTGGAACTGGGCGGCAAGAGCGCTTTCATCGTGCTCGACGATGGCGCGCTGGCCGCCAATGTCGCGGGCGCGACCGGCGGCATGATGGGCAATTCGGGCCAGACCTGTAGCGCGGGATCGCGCCTGCTGGTGCCGGCAGCGCGCATGGATGAGGTGATCGCGGCGGCCAAGGGCGCAGCGGACGCGGTGACGGTCGGCGATCCGACCGGCAATGTCGCCATGGGTCCGGTCGTGTCGAAGAGCCAATACAACATCATCCAGGACTATATTCAGAAGGGCCTGGACGAGGGCGCGACCCTGATCGCCGGCGGCGCCGGTCGCCCGGACGGGATCGACAAGGGCTGGTTCGTGAAGCCGACCGTGTTCGTCGGCACCAACGACATGGTGATCGCGCGCGAAGAAATCTTCGGCCCGGTGCTGGTGATCATCGGCTATGATGATATCGACCATGCGGTGGCGATCGCCAATGACAGCAATTTCGGTCTCGCCGGCTATGTCAGCGGCACGGATGTGGACCAGTGCCGTGCCGTCGCCCGGCGGATGCGCACCGGCTGGATCAGCATCAATGGCGGCTTCGATTTCCATGCCCCCTTTGGCGGTTACAAGCGCAGTGGCAATGGCCGCGAATGGGGCGAGCATGGCTTCCTCGAATATCTCGAAGTGAAGTCGCTGCTGGGCTACGCCTGAGATGGCGGTCCAGTCCGGGCGCTATGGCGCCGCCAGTGCTGCGATCGCTGCCGAGGGCTGGTCCCTCGCGCGATTGACCCCGCCCAGTCGCCTGCACGGCGCCAATGGTCTGGCCACCGGACCGGACGGGCGCCTCTATGTCGCGCAGGTCGGTGGCAGCCAGGTCAGCGCGATCGATGTCGACAGCGGCGCGATCGAGACGATCAGCGCGATGGGCGGCGCCATCGTCGCCCCCGACGATCTGGTGTTCGATGATGCCGGCAACCTCTATCTGACCGAGATTACCGAGGGCCGGGTCGCGATGCGCACGCCATCGGGCGACGTGCGGGTGGTGCGCGGCGACATTCCGGTCGCCAACCCGATCACCTGGCATCAGGGCCGGCTGATCGCGGGCGAATGCCGGATCGGCGCGCGGATCATGGAACTGGATCTGGATGGCGGCGAACCGCGCGTCATCCTCGACAATGTGCCGATGGCGAACGCCTTTCAGGTAGGCCCGGACGGCAAGCTCTATTTTCCCGTGATGGGCGCCAACGAGATATGGCGGGTGGACCTGAATGGCGGCGCACCCGAGGTGGTGGCCGGCGATCTGGGCGTGCCGGATTCGGTGAAGTTCGACAGCAAGGGGCGGATCGTCACGACGCAGGTGGCCAGCGGCCAGGTGCTGCGGCTCGACCTGGTGAGCGGCACGCGCGAAGTGCTGGCCGATCTTGGCCCCGGCCTCGACAATGTCAGCTTCATCGGCGACCGCATCTTCGTGTCGAGCATTCCGGGCGAAATCACCGAATTGCTGGGCGACGGCAAGGTGCGATCGGTGGTGCCGCGCGCACTGCAATGGCCGCTGGGCCTGGCCATGGGTGCGGACGGCGCGCTGTTCGTCGCCGACGGCACCTTCGGTTACACGCTGCAACCCGGCGAGGCACTGACCCTGGCCGGCATGATCTTCTACCCCGGCTGTCCCGGCTATATGCGCGGTGTCGCGGCGGGCGCGCAGGCGGGCGAATGGATCATCAGCACCGGGCTTGGCGCGGTGGCGCGCTATCGGCCGGGGCAGGGGGAAAGCGATTTCCTCGCCACCGGCCTCGACCAGTTGATGGGTGTGGCGGTCGCGCCGGGCGGGGCGGTGGCCGTCGCCGAATATGGCACCGGCCGGCTGCTCTCGATCGAGAATGGCGCGGTCAGCGAACTGGCCACCGGCCTCGATAAGCCGATGGGCGTGGCGCTGGCGCTGGATGGGACAGCCTATGTCGCCGAGGGCGGGGCGGGGCGCGTGCTGCGCATCGCGGGCGGCCGCAGCGAGACAATCATCGACGGGCTCGGCCGGCCGGAAGGGCTGACGATCCATGATGGGAAGCTGTTCGTCGTCGATACGCGGGCCAAGACATTGGTCGCCACCGACCTGTCGGGCGGCGCGCGCGCGACGATCGCCAGCGCCCTGCCGGTGGGGGCGCCGGCTGGCGTCACACCCAAATTCCTGGGGTCGATCGGTGACATGGCCGGGCCGATGATCAATTTCGCCGATGTGACGGCGGGACCGGACGGCACGCTCTATGTGTCGGGCGACGCTGAAGGCAGCGTGCTGGCGTTACGCCGCCGGTAAGGGACGGTCGCCGCTGAGCTGCTCGCTGAGCGCGTCCGCCGCCTCGACCAGCGCCTGTTGCAATGCGCCCAGCCCCTCGCGCTGCAGCGCGGCGCCGATGCCGATCGCCACCAGCGCATGGACCGGGCGGCCCGCGCCCTTCCACACCGGCGCGGAGACGACGGTGACGCCAGCAATATATTGGCCCTCGTCCACCGCGAAGCCCTGCGCGCGGGTCTGGCGCAATTGCTCCATCCAGTCGGCGAAGGGCGGCGGATCGTCCCAGCGCAATGTGTCGAACCGCGCCTTCAGTTCCTTCTCGCCATAATCGCCAAAGGCGGCGATGCAGCGGCCGGTGGCGCTGATGAGGGCAGGAAAGCGGCTGCCGACTTGGGCGCTCAACTGAAAGCCGCTGCCCGACTGCGCCATGGCGACGACGATCATATGATCGAGGCCCACCGCCTGCACCCCCAGCATGGTGAGGCCGAAGCGCTGGGCCAGCCGATCCAGCACCGGCTGGGCAAGGTCGTTGAAGGCGTCGCGGCGCAGCCAGTTGCGCGCCAGCGTCAGCACGCCGGCCTGCAGCGCATAGCGTTTGGTGTCGGGATCGAAGGCGACCAGTTCCTCCTCCACCAGCGCGCGCAGCACATAGAGGCAGGTGCTGGGCACCAGCCCCAGTTCCTTGGCGATCGCCTGTACGCCGAGCGGCCGGTCGCTCTTGCCCAGCAGGCGCAGGATCGCGGCGGCACGGGCGATGGCGGGCGCCTTGCTCTCCTGCACGGCCTTGGCGACCTTGCGGACGGTGGAGGGCGGGCGGGGCGTGGTGCGGCTGTCGGTCATGGCGTCATCCTATCGCGACGCCGATGGCCCGTCATTCGAAATATAGAACATCATTCACCATTTACAACAAATGAGTCGCTGTGACATCGCTTGTTGCAAGCAGCGACGGGCTTCCGACCCGTTCGCCCGGTTGAATACCGGACCGATGGGATGGGATGATGGCGAAGCTAACCGACTATCGCAGCTATGCCGATGCACAGGCGCATGCGACCTCAGCGGCGCTGTGGGATCTGTTCGACGGCGACCGCGAAGACCTGAACATTGCCCATGAATGCATCACCCGCCATGCCGACGGATCGGGCCGCGCCGCCGTGCGCATCGCCCATGCCGCCAATGGTGATGATGGCGGCCGCGACGAGATATTGAGCTTCGACGCGATCGCGGCAGGCGCTGCGCGCTTCGCCCATTGGCTGGACGCTGAGGGCATTCAGCCGGGCGAACGCATCGCCTTCATGCTGGAGCCTTCGCTGCCCTTCTATGTCTGCCTGTTCGGGGCGATGCAGACCGGCGCGATCTCGGTGCCGCTCTTCACCCTGTTCGGCCCGGATGCGCTGCGGCTGCGGGTGGATGATTGCAAGCCGACCATCCTCATCACCAATGCGGAAAAGGCGGAACTGGCGCGCAGCATGGACGGCCCGCGCGTGATCGTCGCCGACGACGCATTGCTGGCCGACCTTGCCCGCTTCCCGGCGAGCTACAGCCCGAAGACCAAGGCCAATGACCTGGCCGTCTTCCAATATACATCGGGCACCACGCGCGAACTGCCGGAGGCGGTCAAGCACAGCCACCGCGCGCTGGTGACCTTGATGTTCGCCGCCCTCTACGGCACCGGCATCCGGCCGGGCGACGAATTTTTCTGCCCCTCCTCGCCGGCCTGGGGTCATGGCCTGTGGCATGGCACGCTGGCGCCGCTGGGGCTGGGCGTGACCACCGGCACCTTTGCCGGCCGCTTCGATCCGGTACGGCTGATGCAGGCGCTGGATGCCTATGGCATCACCAACATGTCGGCCGCCGCGACCCATTATCGCATGATGAAGAATAGCGGCCGGGCCGCCGACTTCGCCTTCCATTTCGATAAGCTGTCCTACACCGGCGAGCCGATCGACCCGGCGACGCTGGAGTTCATCGACGCCCATTTCAAGGTGCCGGCCTGTTCCATGTACGGCACGACCGAGATTGGCGTGGTGCTGGTCAATTATCCCGGTGCGCAGGATTTCAAGGTGAAGCCGGGTTCGCTGGGCAAGGCGGTGCCGGGCCAGAAGCTGGAAGTGCAGCGCCCCGATGGCAGCGCCTGCGACCCCGGCGAGATTGGCGAACTGATGCTGTGGCGGCGCGACCGGTGGGAAACCACCAAGGACCGGGCGAAGATCGACGCCGACGGCTATTTTTACCATTGCGGCCGCGCCGACGACGTCATCATCTCGGCCGGCTGGACGATGAGCGCGGTCGAGATCGAGAATACGCTGCTCAAGCATGAGGCGGTGCTGGAATGCGCGGTGATCGGCGTGCCCGACGACAAGCGCGGCCAGGTGGTGAAGGCCTTCATCATCCTCAATCGCGACGGCAGCGACGCGCTGGTCCGCGAATTGCAGGACTTCACCCGCGAAAAGCTCGCCCAGCATGAATTCCCCCGCATCGTGGAATTCGTGACCGACCTGCCCAAGACGCCGGCCGGCAAGGTCCACCGCAAGATTTTGAGAGATCGTGAGGCCGCCAAGGCGGTCGAACTCGCCAACTGAAGTCAGGAGAAGAGAGATGGCAACATTGGCCGAAGCGCCCGTGAACAAATTCCCCAAGATCACCGAGGAGGGGCTGGACGACCTGCGCAAGCGCATTGGCGTCAAGATCGAGAATACGGTCGAACCGTGGAATTACGAAGCCACGCGCGACGCGATCCGCCATTATGCCCATGGTATCGGTGACGATAATCCGCTGTGGTGCGATCCGGCCTATGCCGAAAAGACCAAGCATGGTTCGCTGGTCGCGCTGCCCAGCTTCCTGTTCACCACCAGCCGTATCATCTCGGGCTATTGCGGTGGCCTGTCGGGCGTCCATGCGATGTGGGCGGGCGCCGACTGGACCTGGCACAAGCCGGTGCTGCGCAACGACACCATCCGCACCGAGGCCTATTTGAAGGATCTGATCGAACATCAGACCAAGTTCGCCGGTCGCAGCTTCCAGCAGATCTATCATGTCGATTTCTTCAACCAGTCGGGCGACAAGGTCGCCGAAGGCGACAGCTGGGTGTTCCGCACCGATCGCGACGAAGCGCGCGAGCGTGGCACCAAATATACCGAAGCCCGCGGCCGGGTGGAGCCCTTCACCGACGAACAGCTGGCCGAGATGTACAAGCTGTACGAGAAAGAAGAAATTCGCGGCGCCACGCCCCGTTATTGGGAAGATGTGCAGGTCGGCGACGAGCTGCCGCGCATGATGAAGGGGCCGATGACCGTCACCGGCTTCATCTGCTACGCGCAGGGCTGGGGCGGCCTCTATATCCGCGCCAACAAGCTGGCGTGGAAGATGCAGCAGAAGCATCCCGGCACCGGCATCAAGAACCGCTTCAACGTGCCCGACT
The DNA here is from genome assembly GCF_005281675.1 of Sphingobium sp. MP9-4. NCBI lineage: Bacteria > Pseudomonadati > Pseudomonadota > Alphaproteobacteria > Sphingomonadales > Sphingobiaceae > Sphingobium > Sphingobium sp. MP9-4. The sequence goes on from NZ_LUFI01000034.1 coordinate 62,593, forward strand.
GCCCGGAACGCGTCCATTGGGACGAGGCGTTCGCGCTCGAAGTCGGCGCGCCGGGCGCCTATGACTATGGTCCGGAACGCTGCAGCTGGCTGACCCATCAGGTTACCAACTGGATCGGCGACGACGGCTTCCTGCACAAGAGCAAGTGCCAGATCCGCCGCCACAATCCCGATGGCGACGTGATCTTCATCGACGGCAGCGTGATCCGCAAGTTCGAGGAGAACGGCAAGAAATATGTCGAGATCCAGCAGCGCGCGGAAACCCATCGCGGCGAAGTCTCGGCCTTCGGCACCTCGATTGCCGAACTGCCCAGCCGCCCGGCCTGATCCGGGCGCTGCGGGCCGTTCCTTCCCCCCTGGGGAGGATTTGGGATGGGACGGCCCACCGAAAGAGGCATGATGGACAGCCACGAAAAGAGTGAATGGGCAGGGCCGCTGGCCGGGGTGCGGGTGCTGGATTTCACTCGCGTCCTGGCCGGCCCCTCGGCTGCATTGGCGCTCGCGGATCTGGGCGCGGAGGTGATCAAGGTGGAGCCGCCGGGCAGCGGCGATGATACCCGCAGCTTTCCGCCGCTGCGTGAAGGCGAGAGCCATTATTTCCTCAGCGTCAATCGCGGCAAGAAGAGCATCGTGCTCGACCTCAAGGCCCCCGAGGGGCTGGCGATTGCCCGCGATCTGGCGGCGAAGTCCGACATCGTCATCGAAAATTACCGGCCCGGCGTGATGGACCGGCTGGGCCTTGGCTATGAGGCGCTGTCGGCGCTCAACCCAGGCCTCATCTATTGCGCCATTTCCGGCTTCGGCATGACCGGACCGCTCAAGGACCGGCCGTCCTTCGACATCGTGCTCCAGGCCATGTCCGGCGCGCTCAGCGTCAATGGTGAGCCGGGCGGGCTGCCGACCAAGCTCGGCATGCCGCTGGGCGATCTGGTCGGCGGCATCAACGGGCCGATCGCGATCCTCGCCGCCCTGCACGAACGCCATGCGACCGGGCGCGGCCGGCTGATCGACATCAGCCTGATGGACGGGATGATCGGCCTGCTCGGCTATCTGGCACAATTGAGCTTCTTCACCGGGCAGGATCCGGTGCCGCAGGGATCGCAACATCCCAATCTGGTCCCCTATGGCGTCTTCCCGGCCAGCGACGGGTCGATCGTCATCGCCTGCCTCACCAATCATTTCTGGGGCAAAATCTGCGCCGCGCTGGGGCTGGACGCGCTGGCCGACGATCCGCGCTACGACATGCTCGACAAGAGGCGCGAGCGGCGGGGGGAGGTGAACGCCCTGCTGTCGGCGGTGACCCAGACCCGCACCGTGGCCGACCTTGCCGATCTGTTCGCCGCGCATCAGGTGCCCCATGCGCCGATCCTGACCATCAGTGAGGCGCTGGCTCAGCCGCAGACGCTGGCCCGCAACATGGTGGTGGAGACCGAGCATAAGAGTTTGGGCACGATCCCGATCATCAACCGTCCCTTCCGCTTCCCCGGCGCCGAGCAGCCGGTGCCGAGCGCCCCGCCGGTTCTGGGCGAGCATAGCGACGCGGTGCTGGCAGACTTGCTGGGGATGGACGCGGGCACCATCGCCCGACTGCGGGACGCCGGCATCGTCGCCTGAGCGATCATTTCCCCGCCCGCTTGGGGCGACGGCACCGCCCCCGCTAAGCTCCCCGCCAATCATCATCCGGGAGAGAGACTATCATGCTGCGATTTGACGACCGCGTCGCCCTGATCACCGGCGCCGGGCGTGGCCTTGGCCGGGCTTATGCGCTGCTGCTGGCGGCGCGCGGCGCGAAGGTGGTGGTCAATGATCCCGGCGTCAGCATGCAGGGCGAAGGGACCGATGCCGGCCCGGCCCAGTCGGTGGTGGACGAAATCCGCGCCGCCGGGGGCCAGGCGATCGCCTCGACCGACAGCGTCGCCACGCCTGAAGGCGGGCAGGCGATGATCGACCTCGCCCGCGACCATTTCGGCAGCATCGACATCCTCATCCACAATGCCGGCATCGTCCGGCGCGGCGGCCTAGCGGAACTCAGCTATGCCGATTTCGAGACGGTACTCGACGTTCATTTGCGCGGCGCCTTCCATGTCGTGCGCGCCGCCTTCCCACATATGTGCGCGGCGAACTATGGCCGCATCGTCCTGACCGGATCGATCAACGGCCTTTATGGCAATGCCGGCGTGGTCAATTACAGCGTCGCCAAGGCGGGGATGATCGGCCTGGCCAATGTCGCCGCGATCGAAGGCGCGGCCCATGGCGTGAAGAGCAACATCATCCTGCCCGGCGCCGTCACCCGCATGGCTGAAGGGCTCGACACCAGCGCCTATCCGCCGATGGACCCGGAACTGGTCGCGCCCGCCGTCGGCTATCTCGCGCATCAGGATTGCGCGGTCAGCGGTGAGATGCTGATCGCCATGGCCGGGCGCGTCGCGCGGGCCTACACGATGGAAACGGTCGGCGTGTTCCAGCCCGACTGGACGATCGAGCAGATCGCCGATCGGCTGGAGGGGATACGCGACACGCAGGACGCGTTGCTCTTCCCACCGGTCCCGACCGGCCATCTCGACCATCTGCGCTACAGCTTCGCGATGGCCAGCGAGGGCATGAAACAGGGCTGATCGCTCAGCCCTGTTTGGCCGCCATCATCGCCTGGATCAGCGGCTTGATCTGGGCTTCCACCGGCGCCGGGTTGAAATGCTCGGCGACCGACGCGATCCGGCCGTCGCGGATGCGCAGCAGGAAGACATAGCGATTGGCGAAGGGCTCGCCATTCACCAGTGTGCCCGCCGACCGCACCTCGGCCGCGACCCGGTCCGCTTCCGCCGTCAGCGAATCGACGGTGAAGCTCAGCCCGCCCTGGAACAGCGACCCCAGCATCGCCACGCCGCGCTGATAGGATGCGCGCGGTGCATCGACGCCCGATGTCGTCGTCCAGGCGGTCATGTCGTCGGTCAGCAATTCGTCCGGCAGTGCCGCCGCCGACAGGGCGGCGAAGAAGCGGCGGGCGAGATCATGATGTGTCTGCGCCATCGGATCAGGCCTTCACGGGAATCGAGAAGCGGTCGGTATAGGCCTTGAAATGGGCGTGAATCTGCGCCCGATCGAGGCCATAATCGGCCAGGTCATAGCTGTGCTTGCCATGCTTGCCCTGTGGATTGGCGGCCAGCATCGCGCTCATGCCGGCCTGCGCTTCCGCCGTGAACGGTTCGTCGAACCGGGCATAGAGCTTGCGCATCTCGCCGATCGGGTCGCGCAGCTGGTCGTCATACTGGATGTCGTGGATCGCATCCTGGCCATGCTTGGCGCGATAGGCCAGCATCCGCTCGATCATCAGGTCGAAGGTGCGCAGCTGCGAGCGGCCGACCTCGACCGGGTCGACATCGGCGCTGAACATCTTGCGCACCTGATAGACGAGGGAGCAGGCCGAGCCGACGACATCGGCCGGATCGCGATGGGTCATCACCAGCTGGGCGTCGGGATAGACGCTGGTCAGGTCGTCCAGGAACAGCGGATGCCAGGGATTCTTCAGCGTCCAGCGGCCGCCATTTTCCGCCTGCAGCAATTGCAGCAGCCGCTTGTGATAGCGGAAGGCGGGCAGGTAGCTCGTGGCGAACAGCCATTTCTGATAGCTCGGGATGTGCAGGACCGAGTCATAATATTGGGCGCAGAAGGACGGTGCCATGGCGAACTGGCACTCGGTCGGGCTGTCGGCATCCTCATGATGGATGGCCGAGATATGCGGCGCATATTTGAGCGACATGTCGAGCCGCGCCTGTTCCGCGACATAGCGCGGATCGCTGCTGAGCGTGCCGGCGGCGGCGGGCGGCGCCGAATTGAACGCTTCCCAGCGCAGGAAGGACCGGCGGGCCGGATCTGCGTTCAGCAGGTTGATGGTCAAGGTTGTGCCGGTGCGCGGCAGGCCGAAGACGAACATCGGCTTCTCGATCGGGGCGTCGAGCAGGTCTGGATGGCGGGCGAGCCAGTCCTCGACCTGCAGCCGGTTGGCGAGCGTCGCGGTCAGCTGCTGCGCCCAGCGGCCCTGCGCCGCCTCGGTGAGGTTGGCCTCGCGGTTGATCGCATCGACCAGCACGTCCAGACCTTCCAATATGGCGTCGTCGCCCAGATCGGTGAGGCCGGTCTGTGCGCGCGCGGCGGCGACCAGGGCGTCGGCGTCGAGGCCGATGGTGTCGGTGGTCATGATCCTCTTCCCTTCTGTTCTTCAGGCGGCCTGCGCCGCGATCTCGGCCAAGGCCTCCAGCACCGCATCAGCATGTTCATGCCGACAGATGAGGAGGTCGGGCATGTAGGTGTCTTCTTGGTTGTAGATGAGCGGCGATCCGTCGATTCGGGATGCGTGGAGGCCGTGAGCGAGTGCGACGGCGGCGGGCGCGCAGCTGTCCCATTCATATTGGCCGCCGGCATGGAGATAGATGTCGGCCTGGCCCAGGATGACCGCCATGGCCTTGGCGCCGGCGCTGCCCATGGGCACCAGTTCGGCGCCGAGCGCCTCTGCGACCGCGACCGCCTGGGGGGCGGGGCGGGTGCGGGAGACGACCATGCGCAGTTTCTCGGGCGCCGGCGGGATTGCGCGCGGCTGGTCGGTGCGCAGGACGATGCCCTGCTCATGGCCCGGCAGCGCGACCGCACCGATGGT